>DATJHD010000259.1:0-11613 GCA_035494275.1 Croceibacterium sp. | reverse complement strand
CGCCGCTTTCCCGGACACCATCCGATTGACGAGACGAGACGAATCATGTCGCGCATCTGCGAATTGACCGGCAAGAGCCGCCAGGTTGGCCACAACGTGAGCCACGCCAACAACAAGACCAAGCGCGTCTTCCTGCCGAACCTGCAGAACGTGACGCTGATGAGCGAGAAGCTCGACAGGAGCTACAAGTTCCGCGTGTCGGCCCAAGGGCTGCGCTCGGTCGAGCACAACGGCGGGCTCGACAACTGGCTGCTCAAGACCTCCGACGACAAGCTCAGCGCCCGCGCGCTGAAGGTGAAACGCGAGCTCAAGAAGGCCGCGGCCGCCGGCTGACCTGGCGCGCGGCCCGAGGCGGCAGCGATTGTCGGCCGCCTCGCGCTCGCAACATCACTCCTCGCGGGCGGCGGTCCACGGATCGAACGGGCGTTCGCGTATCCAGCGTGTTGCCACCCATTTCGT
Organism: Croceibacterium sp.; assembly: GCA_035494275.1. Lineage (GTDB taxonomy): Bacteria > Pseudomonadota > Alphaproteobacteria > Sphingomonadales > Sphingomonadaceae > Croceibacterium_B. The sequence goes on along the minus strand of DATJHD010000259.1, from coordinate 11,154 downwards.
CCCTCGTGTGACGGGCAGCCCCGCGTGCCGCGACAGCAGGTTGACCGACCCATCCGGGAACAAACCGTCGAAGGCGAGCGCATCGCCCGCCCTGGCAGCAAACACCAGGCCAAGCTCAGGGAAGGCGGTCTCGCCGCCCGTGTAGCTGTCGTTCAGATACATGAGGACGGTCTTGATCCGGTTGTTTGAGGTGCGGGCAAGGGCGTCGAAATGCGGTCGGTACTCCTGGCCCGGCGAGTATCGCAAAACGGACAGCGATTCCCCCTGCGCGAGGTCCGTTTGGGTTGCGCTGGCGACCCGCCGCAAGACGGCCTGCACCACGAGATCCTCCTGCGCCGGGCCGACCACGGTGCCGTCCGATGTCCTCACCGGGTTGGCAACCTGGCGGCCGGATGCCGGGTCGAACACCGTCGAGGGGGTAAGAGTGCTCACCGCGACGTTGGCGATGTGCTGGCACTCGCCAGGCGACAGGAAGGAGGGGAAATGGATCATCTTGACGTCCGGATGAAGCATCGACCCCTCTGGCGTGGCCTTCGGATAGCCGCCCGCGTCGAGGTCGAGGCTCTCGACCAGCGCGAGCTCGTCCCTCAAGTAGGCGTGCTGCCTCGCTCCCTCCCGTAACAGCGAGAGAGCTTCCGCCCAGTCAGGCCTTGCGCCGCTCCCGTTTGCGCGGAACGCGATCTCGAGAAGGAGAGCGTGCTCCGAGCCCAGGCTCGCCGCACGGCCGAGGAACGTCCTCGCCCGCGGCACGTCGCGCTCGACGCGATCCCCCCGCAGCAGCCAGAGGCCGAGTTCGGCGGCGGCTTCGGGGTTTCCTTCCGCGCTCTCCTTTTCCAGCAGCGCAACGGCTTGCGCCGCCTGGCCTGCCTCGGCCATGCTGCGCGCCAGGGAGGGAGCATCGTTCATGTGTCGTCCGGCGAAATGAAAAGGGGGCGAAGGTTGCCCTTCGCCCCCCTTGAGTATCGCTTTCTACGCGAAATTAGAATTGCAGGTTGAAGCCCGCGTACCAGCGGCGGCCCCACACGTCGTAGATCGCGCTGCCAGCGCCCAGCGCGTCGAGGCCGAGCGGCGGATGCTTGTCGAGGACGTTGTCGACGCCGGCATAGACCTCAGCCCGCTTGCCGACCAGGTTGTCGAACCGGTAGGCCACCCGCAAGTCATGATACATGACGCTCGGATAGTGCATGATGCTGTAGTGATCCGGGTTGTTCGGCGGGAAACCGTTCAGCGGGTGGGTGTCCTCCCACGGTCCGACCAGCATCGGGCCGATGTAGTGAGCCTTGTAGCCGACCGTGAAGTTGTGGAACGTGACGTCCGTGTTGAACACGAACTCGTCGATCGGGTCGCCCAGTTCCGACAGGATGTGATCCTGGAACTTCGGATTGGTCGGGTCGGTGAAGTTGCTCGCCCTCAGGACGTGGGTGTAATACAGCCGCGCGTTCAGGAACGTCTGGTTCGCGATCTGGTGGCTGTAGGACATGTCGACGTCGATGCCGCGGCGCTGACGCCGGGCGAAGTTGACCGGCCCCTGGATCAGCGACTGAACCAGGATTTCACCCGGCACTTCGCCGTTCGGCCCCACGCCCGGTCCCTTGAAGCGACTGAACAGCTTGCAGAACTGGTTGTCGAGGGTCGCCTGGTCGTAGCACTGGTCCACGATCTGCTGCGCGCTCGGCGAGGCGATCACGTTCTTCACGTCGATATCGAAGAAATCGACTGTCAGTGACAGCCCCGGCACCCAATGCGGCGTCAGCACCGCACCGAGGGTAAGCGAGTTCGAGCGCTCGGCCGTCAGGTTCGGGTTGCCGCCGCTCTGGATCTCGAGCGAATAGACGCCCGACACCTTGGTCTGGAAATCGGGGTTTGTCAGATTCGCCCCGAGATCCGCCTGGCAGTTCGCCAGACGGCTGGGCGGACCTTGTGTCAGGCGATCGGTCGCGCACGGATCCGCAAAGCCCGGCGCGAAGTTCTGGCTCAATGGCGACTGCGTTTCGGTGTAGTTGGGCGCACGGATCGCGCGGCCGTAGTTGCCGCGGAACGTGATGTCGCGAACCGGAGCCCAGCGGCCGCCGAAGTTGTAGGCGAACACCGTGCCGGCCGCGTTGTTGTAATCCGAAACACGGGCCGCGCCGCTCAAGGTCAGCTCGTGGAAGAACGGCTTGTCTCTCAGGATCGGCAGGCGAAGCTCGCCGAACGCTTCCTTGACCTCGGTCGCGGTGGGATTGAACGTCGCCAGCGTATTGAGGAACGTCAGCCCCTGGTTGATGGCGTCGTCGGCCTTGAAGTAGGCATTGTCCCGCCGCCATTCGGCGCCCGCGACGATACCGACCGGACCGCCCGGCAGCTCGAAGAAGCCGGTCGTGTCGCCCGAGATGAACGCGGTGACGTCCATCTGCGTGAGATGGCCGTGGTCGCCGGCGTTCGATACGATGTAGTTCTTGGCGGCCGTGTTGTTTGGCAGGCCGAACGGGTCGTACGGGACGCAGGCGGCGATATCCGCCGCGAGCGTCGCCGGGCCGCCCGTGGCACTGACGTCGGGCGAGGCATAGGCGTCGTTCGGATCGAACTGCGAACGGCAGGCGATCTTGCCGGTCGCCGGATCGATGCCGGAGTCGAGCGCGAGCATCAGGCGCTGGACGTTGACGTTGCCGAGGATCTTGATGTTCTCGGTCTGGCGGCCGTAGTTCGCCGAGACTTCGTACGACCAGTTGTTGCTGATGTCGCCACGCAGGCCGGCGACAAAGCGATAGGTCTGCCGCAGCGCGTCTTCGTCGCGGATGCCCAAGTCCTCGAACGCCCTGGCGATCTCGAAGCGATAGGACCCGTCGGCGATAGCCGCGAGGTCACCCGCGGTCAGCGGACCGAAGATATTGATCAGGCCGTTGTTGTTGCCCGAGGCGAGCAGCTGGTTGGTGATCGTTTGCCGGGCCTGGGCGCTGAGGAACGGGTTATCCAGCCGCATCTGCGAGCGCGGATCGACGAAGGTGATGAACTGCCCCTGGTCGAAGGCCGGGCCCGAGTTCGAGCCGACCGAACGCACGCGGGCGTACTTGCCCTCGAAGAAGAATTCGGCCGCGGGGCTGAATTCGTAGTGGCCCATGATGTTCGCCACGTAGCGTTCGCTGCGCGGATAGACCGAAACTTCGCGCCCTTCGTTGCCGGTTTCGGAGTTGCCGCCGATGTAGGCGCTGTAGGGAGCGGTGCCCGTCCGGCCGGTGAAGGTGATCGGAACGAGGTCGCCTGAAGGGGTGAAGATGTAGTCGCAGTTGAACGGAGCACCGGTCAGCGACGCGCCGCCACACCGCGCCTGCGGCGTGTTCTGCGGGAAGCTGATCAGGCCTGTGCGGCTGATGGTGGAATTGCGGATGTCGTGGAAGAAGGCGGCGTCCGCAATGCCGTCGGGTCCCGTCGGATCGGTGTCGACGGTGAGGAAACCGTTCGACTCCCGGCGCCACGGAACGTCCGACGCGAACACGCGGGCCTGCCGGGTGTAATCGAACGACGCGGCAATATTGCCGCGGCCACCGGCGAAGTTCTTGCCGGCGACGACCGAGATGAACTCGTTGTCGCCCGCGGCGTAGTCGGGAGTGCCGATGCCGCCGCGAATGCCGAGGCCGTCGTAGTCCTTCTTCATGATGAAGTTGACGACGCCGGCGATCGCGTCCGAACCGTACACCGCGGAGTTGCCGCCGGTGACGATGTCGACGCGCTCGACGAGCTGCTCGGGGATGGTGTTGATGTCCACCGCCGAAGCCGTGTTCTGCAGATCGCTCGGCACGTGCCGACGGCCGTCGACCAGCACCAGCGTGCGGGTGACGCCGAGGCCACGCAAGTCGAGCAGGTTGAGGCCGGCCACGCCGATGCCGAGGCCCGGGTTGGACTGCGAGAACGTGCTGCGCAGCGAAGGCAGCTCGTTGAGCGCTTCGCCGAGGTTCGGAGTCGAGCGCTGATAAATCTGGTCGGCACCGAAGTTCGTCACCGGAACGGTGGATTCGAGCTGCGGCGCGCGAATGCGCGAACCGGTCACGACGATGGCGTTGTCGGCGTTGAGCGCCGGTGCCGGGGCCGCTTGGGCCTCGGTCGCAGGATTGGCGTTGGTCGCCGCGGCCGCACCGTTGGCGCACGCCGGATCGTTCGGCGTGGTCTTGCAATCGACGACGGTTCCCTGGGCATAGGCCTGCCCGCTGAACAGCGCCAGGCCCAGCACCATCGGCGCCACGCCGGCCTTGAGCCTGCTCGAATAGTTGTTCGTCACGTCCCCATCCTTGTTTAACGTGGCTGCCGCTGGACCAGCAGCACTGCCTGTGATGAATTCCCCAGTGGCCCCCATGGCCCTGACCCGTGATCTGTGAGGCGCACGGCTCCAGGGGAAAGATGGATTCGCAATGATGTAAAAGGGCGCGCGGGGTAAAGCGCTTGCGCGCCATTTCGCCTACATTGATTTGCATCTGTAACCAAATTGCCACATGTGCCCGATCAGCCAGGACATGGTTTTAAGCTACTGACATCAAGGCGTTTTTGAGAAGCAGCAGGCGACCTGGCGGCGCGTCCAAAAGAGCTTATGTTGCCTTGTCGCCTGGATATTACGGATGTGGCCTTGCGCAACATACGAACAGGCCGCGCCTTACGCACGCAACATTGTGAAATCGGGTGATTTTACGGGCATGTTGCAGCCGGGCAACACTGATTCATGATCGTTCGATAGAGGCGATAGTTCTCATTGAAACCATATCGGCGTTGACGCAGGCACTCACCGTTCAGCCTTGCGTCCGAGGGCATTCGGCGCAGGTGCTGGCTGATTTCGGTCGTAACAACACCAAAACACAGGGACTGCAACCTCATGGAAACGAACGAACTTCGCAAGCGCCTGCTTGAGGCAGGAAGCGCGCTGCAAGTGCTGGCACTCGTCGGCGCCGGCGCCGCCGTCACCAGCCTTGCATCTGCGCCGGCCGCCGCCCAGGACTACACCTCGGGTGCGATCATCGGCCAGGTCACCGACAACAACGGTGCCCCCGTCGCGGGCGCGACCGTCACTCTCACCTCGCAAGCGCAGAACCAGACACGCACGTTCACGACGGGCCCAAGCGGCTCGTTTGCTGCCAGCGGCCTGACACCGGGCCAGTATACGATTGGCGTCACCGCCAACGGCTACGCCCGCACCGAGGATACGATTACGGTCACGGCGGCGCAGCAGAGCCGAGTAACGGTCGGCCTTGTCAGCACCACCGCAACCAACGAGATCGTCGTTACCGGCCACACGCGCCAGGTGGCAACGCAAGGCGCGACTGGCCTCAACGTCGACGTCCAGGCTGTCAACGCCAACGCTCCGCTTGCGCACAACATCGCGAGCATCGCCCTGCTGGCGCCGACCGCACAACTCGGCGTGGCGGGCTTCACCTCGGCCAGCGGCGAAGCGGTTCCCTCGATTGGTGGCTCCTCGGTCGCGGAGAACGCCTATTACGTGAATGGCCTGAACATCACGAACCCGGACACTTACGTTGGTTCGGCGCGCGTGCCGTTCTACTTCTACAAGAACGTCGACGTGCAAACGTCCGGCTATCCCGCCGAATTCGGCCGCGCCACCGGCGCCGTGCTGAACGCGACGACAAAGTCCGGCACAAACGATCCCTTCATCGCGCTCCACCTCGATTGGGAGCCTCGGGACCTGCAGGGCCATCATCCGAACATCGGCGATCCTGACTTCCCGGACTCGGTTGGCAAGCTGGCCGATCACGAACTGAAGCAGGCGACGCTCGAGGCCGGCGGTGCGATCATTCCGGATCACCTGTTCGTTTACGGCCTGATTCAGGGCAACCGCTATACGTACAATTCAGCTTCGGCTGCTTCGGGCACGTTCTACAAGAACGTGGACAACGATCCGTTCTGGGGCGGCAAGGTCGATGCCTATATCAATCCGACCCAGCACTTCGAGTTCACGATATTCGACACTCGTGACTTGACTACGACGACCGGTTACAACTTTACCCCGAACGGCACCGTGACCGGCGGCACCATTGGAAGTCCAAAGGGAACCCAATACACCTATACCGGAGGTCTGAACTGGGTCGGGCGCTATACCGGAAGCGTTACCGACTGGCTCACGCTGTCTGCGGCCTATGGTGTCAGCAAGGACCGTGACAACGTCCTCGCCAAGAGCACAGATGAATACTTCGTTGAAGATATTCGTTCCAACAACGCGTGCGGTGGCTGTACGCTCGTCATTTCGCAGAACCAGCCCTTCGCCCAATCGACGGTCGACGCTACGAAGCGTCGCTTCTATCGCGGAGATGCCGACATCCATGCAACGTTTGCCGGTAACCATCACTTCCGCTTCGGCTTCGACCACGAAGACCTGAGCATGAACAAGACGCTCGACAACAACGGCGCCTATCCGATCATCTATTACTATTTCGATGATTACGCCCGCCTTCGTTACGAGCATCTTGGTGGCCGCGTCTCGGCCAAAGACACGGCTTATTATGCGCAGGATTCGTGGGACACGCCGATCGACGGACTGACCCTCAACTTCGGCATCCGCGACGATATCTTCAAGCAGACGAACCTGGCTGGCGACCAGTATATGAATTTCAAGAACAACTGGGGGCCGCGGTTCGCCTTCAACTACACGCCGCCGAGCATGGAAAACTGGAAGTTCTACGGTAGTTACGGTCGCTATTTCATCCCGCCGGCAATGAACCTTGGTTTCCGCGGCAAGGATCTCTATTTCTACGACTACGTGAATTATCCGGGTGGCATGACTGCCGACGAGTTCGTGAATACTTCAGTCGATCCCACGACCGGATTGCCGACGATACCTCTGGGCGGCTCATTCTATCCGTACACCGATCCCGATACTGGAGAAGTAAGTACTCTGACGCCCTGCCCAGCAAGCGATATGGGATCGGCTCCGGGCGGCGTATCGAACGCGGGCGACCCGACCTGCATTGTCTATGGCGCAGGCGTGCAGAACCCGGCGCTTGCCAAGATCGTGCCCGGGACCAAGGCAACTCGCGAAGACGAGTTCGTTCTCGGCACACAGTATCGTGTCTCACCGCTACTGACGGTCGGGCTGCATGGCATCTATCGCAAGCTCGGTCAGGGCTCCGAAGACACGGACTTTGCGCCCCAGCTCAAGAGCTACTGGTGCGGCCTGGATCAGGCAGTCGCTAACAATGCCACGCATTGCGACTTCTACAGCGCCAACAGCACCTACATGATCTGGAACCCTGGAAAGTCCACGATCACGGTGAACGACTGGGTTGACGCCATCAACGGTACGGTCACCCCGATTACCCTGACCGGTCTCGCCTTCCCGAAGATGAAGCGCACCTACAAGGCATTGATCTTCGACTTCAACAGGGCCGATGACGGTCACTGGATGGCGAACGGCTCGGTCACGTGGTCGAAGCTGAAGGGCAACACCGAAGGAACGGTGAAGTCCGATGCGGGCAACACCGCCCAGGACGACGCGGGTTCGACCACCGACTTCGACTATCTGGGCCTGACGGACTATACGTACGGCCTGCTGCCGAACGACCACCGTTGGCAGTTCAAGCTATACGGCGCCTATCACTTCAACGAATGGTTCACGCTGGGCGCGAATGTCTTCGTCCAATCGCCAATGCATGGCTCGTGCGAGGGCATCCACCCGACCGATCCGGCCGCGGCGGGTTATCTCTCCAACAGCTTCTTCTGCGGCGATGAAGCCACTTATGACGCAGCCACCGGCCAGTACGGCAGCAACATCCCGTCTCCGCGCGGTACGGGTTGGAAGTCGGATTGGCTGAAGCAAGTCGATCTTTCGGCACGTTTCAACGTGCCTCTGGGCGACAACGACCTGCGCAGGCTGACCTTCCGGGTCGACGTGTTCAACGTCTTCAACTCGCACGCGGTCACGCAGCGTTATGGCGAGAACGAGACCGACCAGGTCGCGCTTGGCGGACCTTACTACAAGGATACGCTGTACCTGACGCCGCTGTTCTACCAGACCCCGCGCAGGATCCGCGTGGGTCTCGACCTGTCGTGGGGTGGCCACTCCGCGCCGCCGCCGCCGCCGGTTGCGGCTCCGGCTCCGGTGGAAGCGGCTCCGCCGCCGCCTCCGCCCCCGCCGCCGGTCGAGGCCGCACCTCCGCCGCCTCCGCCGCCTCCGGCGGTCGCCCCGACCGGCGAGCGCGGCTAAGCGCAATCGGACTGGCGCTCAGCCGCCAATCCGAACTCAGGAATTGGGCCGCTCCGATCGTCGGAGCGGCCCTCTTCTTTTGTCCGGGAAAACCGGGCCGGCTTCAGTCGTAATAGCGGTCGCGAAACGGCTTCAGGTGCCGCTCGAACGCTGCGGCCCGCCCGATGCGCGAGGGCGAGATCGGCTGGCGCACCTGAGCGACACTCGCCGTGCCGATCGCACGCTCGCCGCGCGCGGCTGCTTCCAGACTCGTTTCGATGCTCAGGCCGAAGTGTTGTTGCAGCCGCTCCGCCCAGGTAGCCGGAGACCGGGCAAGCTCTTCATACGAAACCATCAGAATCCTGTCGGGATAGAGCGTCCGCCAATGCTCGAACAAGCGGTCTTCGGCTCGCATGACGTCGGCGATGTCGGCAAGCGAGTCAGTCCACGCAAGACCTGCCGAGAAGTAGGTCCGGAAACATGACAGAGCGACGTCTTCCGGCGAGCGCCTCAACCAGGCGATCCGCGCCTCCGGAAGCGAGTGGAGCAGAAGGCCGATCATCAGCGACTGCCCAAGCGATTTGTCGACCACCAGACCCGGCGAACGGAAACGAATGTCGACCAATCGGCTGTAATCGCGCCCGATCTCGCCCCAGGGATCTGAACGATTCGCGCGCTCCTGGTAAGACATTGCCGCATCGTAACTACCGCCGAGGGTGGGAATCAGCGCGGGAGCGAACAGGTTGAGCTCGGCCCCGGCAACCACCGCTGAATGACCAATCAGCAACTGCTCGGTCAGCGTGGTCCCCGAGCGGGGCAGTCCCGTGACGAAAAGCGACCTCTGGGCGTCCAATCCGGATGGTCTCAGCCTCGCCAGGTTTTCAGGTGTAAAGCTCGCAATCGTTTGGTCTGCGAGAACCCGGTAGCGGGCGGCATCGAAGGGACGCTGCGGGCGGCGCAGCGCGGCACCCTTGCTGTAGTAGGCAAACGCGTGGTCGGCGTCCCCGCAATCCTCCGACGCCTTGCCCAAGGCGTAGCAAAGGCTGGCGTGCGCTTCGGCGGGGGCTCCCGGTTGCCGCTCGAGCCGTTCCATCGCGGCAATGTCGGGGTCGCCCGGGGCGAACGTCTTGATCATCGCCAGTGAAAACCACGTCGGCATTGCGGCAGGTGCCTTGGCGAGTGCTGCCCGGAAAAGGTCCTGAGCTTCCTCGAGGCGGCCGTATTGCGTGGCGATGTTGCCCCGGACGTGGAGGACTGACGGGTTCTCCTTGATGGACGACGGCTGCCGCTCGATGTCCGCCAGAGCCTCGTCTGCACGGCCGTAGGTGGCGAGCATCGCCCAGTAGGGGAGCCGCGAGTCGATCGATCCCGGCATGACCGCCCGCCGCGTGGCCTCGATGGCAAGGTCCACCTCGCCGATGTGCTCGGCCAGTTGCGCCACACTCGGCAGGTTCTTGAGCGAGGTGTTGCCCTCGCGAATCTGCCGCCCGAGCAACGCTGCGGCGCCTCGCCGATCGCCCTGTTTAAGCGCCTCGAGCGCCTGGATGAAATACGGTTTCGAAGTGTCGTTCACCCTTGCCGATTGAGCCGCTTCAATCATCGCCGTCAACTGTGCCGGCACACCGGTTATTGCGGCATGGGGCCCGCAAAAAGCAGCGGGTCGAGGCGCGATCCGCGCCACGTCAAGCTCCAGTGCAAGTGGGGGCCGGTGGCCCGGCCGGTCATGCCGACGTAGGCGATCACCTGCCCCTGGCGCACCGTGTCGCCGACCTTCACGGCGAGGCCCGAACAATGGAGGAAGGCGCTGTTCAGCCCGGCCCCGTGGTCGACCATCAAAAGGTGCCCTTCGAGCGAGAACGGCTGCTCGGCGGCAAGCACCACCACACCGTCCGCCGGCGCGACGATCGCCGCGCCGGCGCCGGCGGCGATATCGATCCCCGAGTGGTAGGCGCCCGCCTCACCGCCGCGATAAATTCGTTGCGAGCCGAACTTTCCGGAGATGCGGCCTTTGGCGGGCCAGATGAAACGTTGCTCCCATCCCCTCGACGGCGACTGCACCGCGCGCGCGGCGGCGATTTGCGCGAGCTCGGGCTTGCGTATGGCGAGGAACTCCTCGGTCGTCTTTCCCTCGGTGCGCGGCACGTCGACGCGCTCGATGTCCCACGCGCGCGGAGCGATTGCCAGCGGCGTCGTCACGGCGCGGCCGTTCGTAAGTTGCGCGACGAGGGTCGCCGAGGGGCCCGCGTCGCGGTCGAAGGCGGCAAAGAAGCGGCCGGCCGGATCGATGACCAGCGTCTGGTCCCCCAGGCGCGCCGAGACGGTGCCGGTCGGCACTTGCCCGCGGATCCAGCCGCCCTGCGTCAGTTCGCCGGAATAGGTGAACGCGCCTTTTGGGGTGTTGGCGGTCGGCTTGGCGCCGGACCGATCCTGTGGCGGCGCGACAGGCGCCGCGCAACTGGCCAGCGCGAGAATCCCCGCCACGCCCAGGCGCCAGCGGGTCATGCGCCGCCGGTGAGGCGGCTCGCGGCGATCTCCGGCGTGGCGTAGGCTTCCTGCCGCTCGACCGACCAGTAGCGAAGCTCCTCGAGCGCAATCGGCTCGCCGGTGACGGCGCATAGGACGAAATGTCCCGGCTTGATCACACGGAAGCTGTTGGGGCCGAAAAGCAGCGTGGCGGCACGGTCGCCGGAATTCATCAACATGGGCGCAGTCTACCGGACGTGGAACATCAAAGCAATTTCGGCTGCTCACCGCCGGCCTTCGGCGAGGTCGGGCGTTTGCGCGCAGCGCCGCCCGGAACAGCCTCGAGCGAGCCGTCGCGGAAGCGCAAGGTGAGTGCGGGCTCCTTGCCCGCCTCGGCGGCCGTGGTGAGCGTCCGGCCTCGAGCGTCCGTGACCCGCGCGTAGCCGCGCTGCAGCACCGAATCGGGATCGAGCGAGCGCATCACCCGCTCGAGCGCCGCCAGCCGCTCGCGTGCCTCGGCGATCGGACGCATC
>DATJHD010000258.1:0-5323 GCA_035494275.1 Croceibacterium sp. | reverse complement strand
CGAATCCGGCCCGGTCATGGTCAGCTTCTCGACCGAATGGGCCCTGGCGCTGACCGGGATGGTGTCGAGCGGCGCGCCGCCGATCATCGTCACGATCACCGGTGCGGCGGCGCGCTTCTGCAGGTCCTCGGTCACGCTGTCACCGCTCTTCAGGTTGCTGGTTTCGATAACCAGCGTCTTGCCGTCCCAATAGGCCCGCGAGTCGCCCCACCACCCTTCGACCTGCTTCGGCCAGTGCCGCCCGACCTCGCTCTTCGGCACGATCGGGATCACCCGCCGTCCGAGCATCTCGTTGACGATCGTGATGTACCCCGGCGACTGGAACACGCGGATGCCGTGGTTGTAGCGGTTGGGGAGCATCGAGGCGGGAAAGCCGCGCGTGATGCACCGGTCCCAGGCGTCGAAATCGGCCGGCGTGTCGTATTCCTGCCCCGGCACCCAGCCGGAGCGACCGTTCTCGAACATCTTCTGCGCCCACGGCGTCAGCGGCGGCAGCTGGCCGTCCGTCGGGCTGACCAGCAGCGATGTGCGCCAAGAGAAGTCGGACTTGCGCGTCCAGTCGGCTAGGCCCTGCGTGCCCGACTGCTGCCCGATCTCGGTGTCGGGCGTGTATCCGGCGTCGGACTTGACCGCATTGGCGATGCGCTTGGCGTGCTCCTCGTCCGTCAGCCACACGCGATTGCCATAACTTTTCGGCCGCTGGAACAGGATGCGCGCACCGGCGACGTTGTCGAGCGGCCAGGTCCCGCGAAAGTCCCAATCCCCCCACGGCGTCTTGGCGGGGGTATAGGTGGTCGGCGTGGGTGGAAGTTGCGTGAGGTCCGCGGGGCGCTTCTGCGCGGGGGCGGGAGCGGGTGGCGACAGGAGCGAGACGAAAAGCGCGAGCGCGACAGTCCTGGAAACCTTGGAACTCAATGCCTTGCTCATTCCACTCTCCCCTTCCCGCCCTCCGGCGCGCTGGCGCGCATTGAAAGACCAACCGGCCTGTCAGGCAAGCCCTTTCGCAAAAAGAAAGTGAGGGGGAGGCCTAGATCTGCAGCTGGCTGCCGAGCTCGATCACCCGGTTGGTCGGGAGCTGGAAATACTCCATCGCGCTTTCGGAGCTCTTGCTCATCCACGCGAACAGCCGCTCGCGCCAGACCGCCATGCCGGGGCGCTCCTTCGACGGGATCAGTTTCTGCCGGCCAAGGAAGAAGCTGGTGCGCATCATGTCGAACGGCTCGCCGATGTTGCCGATGCGGGCAAGGTCGCGTGGAATGTCGACTTCCTGCATGAAGCCGTAGTGGAGGATCACGCGGTAAAAGCCGTCGCCGGCGGGGTGAACCTCGAGGCGCCTGGGAGCGTCGATATACGGCACCTCCTCGACCTTCACGGTGAGGATCAGCACTCGTTCGTGCAGCACCTGGTTGTGCTTGAGATTGTGCAGCAGGGCCGAGGGGATGGTGTCGGACGAAGCGGACAGGAACACCGCCGTGCCGCGCACCCGGTGGGCCGACGTTGCTGCCGACTTGATGAAGATCGGCAGCGGCAGGCCGGTCTCGGCCAGCCGTGCGCGCATCAGCCGCCGGCCAGTCGCCCAGGTGCTCAGCAGCGTGAAGATGACGAGTCCGACGAGGATGGGAAACCAGGCGCCTTCGAACAGCTTGGCGAGGCCCGAGCTCAAGAACACCAGGTCCACGGTGACGAACACGGCGATGCCGATCGCGCCCTGCCACAGCGGGCGCTTCCAGATGCGGAACACGACGACATATTGCATCAGTGTCGTGATGAGCATCGTGCCGACGACCGCCAGCCCGTAAGCCGGCAGCATCGCCGCCGAGTGCCGGAACGAAACGACCAGCAGCGCGATCATCGCCGCCAGCGCCCAGTTCACGGTCGGCAGGTAGATTTGCCCGATCGCGCGCGAAGAGGTGTGCGTGATGCGCAGCCGCGGGATGAAGCCGAGCTGGATCGCCTGCTGCGTCACCGAATACGCGCCGGAGATGACCGCCTGACTGGCGATGATCGTCGCCAGGGTCGCCACGACGAGCAGGGGGATGGTCAGAGACGGCGGGGCCATGCGGAAGAAGGGGTTGTCGGCAAACTCAGGATGCCGGATGAGCATCGCCGCCTGGCCCATGTAGTTGAGCAGCAGCGCGGGCAAGACGATGTAGAGCCATGCGAGCGCGATCGGCTTGCGCCCGAAATGGCCCATGTCGGCATAGAGTGCTTCCGTGCCGGTGAACGCATAGACCACCGCGCCGAGCGACAGGAACGAATGGAGTGGGTGGGTCTGGAAGAAGCCACCGATGTACGCCGGGTTGAGCGCGCGGAACACCTGCGGATGGCCGAGGATGTGACGCACCCCCATCGCGGCGATCGCCAGGAAATAGGTCAGCATGACAGGGCCGAACAGCTTGCCGACGCGCTCGGTGCCGTAGCGCTGGATGGCGAACAGCCCGATCAGGATCGCCAGCGCGATCCACACGATGTACGGCTGGAACGTGGCGCTCACGACGCCGAGCCCTTCGACCGCCGAGATCACCGATATCGCCGGCGTCAGCATCGCATCGGCATAGAACAGGGCGGTGGCGAAAAGTGCCGCGATCAGCAGCCAGCGCTGCGGGGCCGCGGCGCCCAACTGTCGCTGGATCAGGGCGTAAAGGGCGAGGCTGCCTCCCTCACCGCGATTATCGCAGCGCATGACGATGAAGACGTACTTGATCGTCACCACGAAGACGAACGACCAGAAGATCAAGCTGACGATCCCGTAGAGATCCGTGACGTTCGCGCCGAGATGGTAGCGCGGATCGAGTGTCGCCTGGACCGCATAGAGCGGACTCGTGCCGATGTCGCCGAATACCACGCCGAGCGCGCCGATCGTCAGGATCGGAAGGCGCTGGCTCGGGCGATCGGATGACGATAGCGCGCCCTCGTCAGCCGGTGCGATGCTGAGGGCTGTGGCCATGTCTCATATGTGGGCCGGGACGGCATAAAGTTTCCATGTGGAATCGGATAGGGAAAGAGCGATCGCCTCTCGACGCAAGGCTTGCGCGGGCGCAAATTGGCCCCATGAATTCGAGCGCTATCTCCGTGGACGGCGCCCGCCGGGCGATGGCTCCGGATGTGCTCGCCTATGCGGCCGCGGTGCTGATGATCGCGGCCGCCACGGCGCTGGGCCTGCTAATTGCCCCGCGCTGGGGCACCGCGCCGGTCGTGCTGCTCTATCTTCCGGCCGTGCTGGCCGCGGCGATTTATTGCGGGCTGTGGCCGTCGCTTGTCGCGGCGGTGGGCTCCGCGCTCGCATACAACTACTTCTTCACCGCGCCTTATCGCACGTTCCTGATCCACAGCCCCGAAGACATTGTGACTGTCGCGATGCTGTTCCTCGTCGCGGTCGTCACCAGCCGCCTCGCCGGCTCGCTGCGGGAACAGGCGCAGCTGGCCGCAGCGCACGCCGAGCGCAACGCGACCATCGCCGGCCTTGCCCGGCGCCTGCTGTCGTGCACCAGCGAGGACGGTATCGTCGGCCTGGCGGTGAAGGACCTTTCGCGGCTGTTCGACTGCAACGCCGTGCTGCTGACGGGCCGCGACAAGCCACGGCTCGTCGCCAGCGCGCCGGCGAAGGCGGACCTCGCCCCGAGCGATTTCGCCGCCGCGGCGATGACACTTAACACCGGCAAGCCCGCCGGCCGCGGAGTCAGGCGCGTGGATATGGCCGAGTGGCAGTTCCACCCGGTCGAATCCGACCAGGCGGTGATGGCCGCCGTCGGCCTTTCCCGTGACGACGGGATGCCGGCGGTCGAACGTGACCAACTGCCGTTGCTTCGCAACCTGCTCGACCAGGTTGCGCTGGCGCTTGAACGGGCGCGGCTTGAACGCGACGCGCGCGAGTTCGTCGCCGTGCGCGAGCACGACCGGCTGCGATCGGCCCTGCTGGCCTCGATTGGGCAGGACATCAAGCCACGCCTGACCGCGATCATCGCCGCCGCTCGCGCGTTGAGGCGCGCCGGCGCGGCGGACAAGGCCCAGGTCTCGACGGTCGCGGCCGAGGCGAACAGGCTCGACCGCTACATCGATAACCTGCTCGACCTCAGCCCGGCTTCCGACCAGGAGCCGGTCGAGGCGGGCCGGGTGAAGATCGACCTCTATCGCCGGTCGGTGCAGCGCGACGGCGCGGATGTGCACCTGACGCCCAAGGAATACGCGGTCCTGGCCGAGCTCGCCAAGCAAGCCGGCCGCGTCCTCACCCATGCCCAGCTGCTGCGCGCGGTGTGGGGTCCGGCGCAGCAGGACCAGATCGATTACCTGCGCGTCGCCATCCGCGCCTTGCGGCAAAAGCTGGAGCCCGACCCCGCACACCCGGCCCTGATCGTCAACGAGCCGGCCGTGGGATATCGCCTGGCAACTGCGTAGCTCATCGTCTCCTTCCTGCACGCCACGTTCCTCATATCTTCGTCCTGACTCGCCCCAGCCCGGCTCGAAGGATCGGCAGATGCTTCAAACGCGCGATCTGTGGAATTCCTGACCTTGGCGTGCGGGCAGCGCGACTTGCTGCACGGACGCGTGCATGGGGATCTTGCGGATGGAATGCGCCACCTTTGTCGGCTACGCCCGCCGCGCCCCTTGTCGCGCGCGGCGGCAATCGCCATAGGCTCCGCGCGAGTAACCAGCACCTCCCGAAAGGCCTGCCCATGAAGGTCCGCATTTTCGTCAGCCTCAAGCCCGGAGTGCTCGATCCGCAGGGCAGGGCGGTGCACCACGCGCTGGAGGGGCTCGGCTTTCGCGGCGTCGAAGACGTGCGTGTCGGCCGGCTGATCGAGCTGGACGTCGCCGACGGCACTGCCGACGCCACGCTGAAGGACATGTGCGAGAAGCTTCTCGCCAACACTGTGATCGAGAACTACCGCATCGAGAAGCTGGAGACCGTGTAATGGCCTTTCGTGCCGCCGTGGTGACGTTCCCCGGGTCCAATTGCGACCGCGACCTCGCCGATGCGCTTGAGAAGGTCTCCGGCGCTCCGGCGATCCGCGTGTGGCACGGCGACGCCGAGCTGCCCGAGCGGCTCGACTTCATCGGCCTGCCGGGCGGCTTCTCCTATGGCGATTACCTGCGCTGCGGAGCGATGGCGGCGAGAAGCCCGATCGTGCGCGCGGTAGTCGAGGCGGCGAACAAGGGCGTGCCGGTGCTCGGCGTCTGCAACGGCTTCCAGGTGCTGACCGAGAGCGGTTTGCTGCCCGGCGCGCTGATGCGCAACGCACAGCTGACCTTCGTCTGCCGCACGGTGCCGCTCGAGGTCGAGAACAGCCAGTCGCTGTTCACCGCCGGCTACGAGCAGGGCGAG
>DATJHD010000257.1:0-2142 GCA_035494275.1 Croceibacterium sp. | reverse complement strand
GCTGATCGGCTTCGACAGGCGTTCGAGCAGGCGGCGGCAAATGCCTTCGAGGATGTTGCCGGCAATCGGGCCGATGACCACCATCGCGAACTCGTCGCCGCCGAGGCGGTAGGGGCGCGCTTCGTGGCCGCAGATCTCGCGCAGCAGCCGGGCGCATTCCTTGATCAGCTTGTCGCCGACGAAGTGACCGTAATGATCGTTGACCGACTTGAACCCGTCGAGGTCGATCAGCGCCAGCGCGACCTCGTCGTCCGCCTCGGCTGAACGGGCGACGTCGAGGTGCAGGGCGCGCCGATTGGGCAGGCCGCTGAGGCTGTCGGTGAGGCCGAGGGATTCGAGGTTGTCGATGCTGGAGAGGCCGATGCGGATGAACACCAGCACCGCCGCGACGTAAAGGCCCAGGCTGATGCCGAGCGCCTGGTAGCCGGCCGAGTTGGCGATCAGGCCCTGCGCGCCGATGTAGAGGACCGCGCCGGCGACGATCGCGGTCAGGACCGCTATCGGAGCAAACACCAGTATCCTTGGCGACAAGTGGTCCCTGCGGATCGTGCTCGGCACTCGCTCCCCCCCTTTGACTCCCGCAATAGGGTCAACCGCTTAAGGAAGATTTAAGTCCGCATTTACCGTTCTAGGCGGCCGTGGCCCTGCGTTCCGGAGGCAGCGGCTCGTACAGCGCGAAGCGTTCCTCGCTGGGGCGAAAATAGCCCCCTTTCTCGAGCACCGTCTCGCCGCCGCCGAGCAACAGCTTGCCGTCACGGGCAAGCGCGTCGCTGAGCCGCGAGAAGACCCGCGAACGCACCTGGCTGTCGAAATAGAGCAGCACGTTGCGGCACAGGATGAGGTCGAACTGGCCGGGGTAGGGTGCCGGGTGCAGCACGTTGTGCACTTCGTAGCGCACCGCCTGGCGCAGCTTTTCGTTGGCCCGCCAGCCCTCGGGCGTCTCGGTGAAGAAGCCGAGCATCTGGCCGACGCCGAGGCCGCGCTGGATCTGGAAGTTGGAGTAGGTCGCCCTGCGGGCGAAATCGACCGCGCCTTCCGAGACGTCGGTGCCGAGGATCTCGATCGTCCAGCCGTCCCACAGCGCTTGCTGCTCGAGGAAGGTCATCGCGACGGAGAGCGGCTCCTGCCCGGTCGAGCAGCCGACGCACCAGATCGAGAGCTTGCGCTCGGCCTGCCGCTTGGCCGCCAGGTCGGCGAAGACCGGCCCGATCAGATAATCGAAGATCTGCCGGTCGCGGAAGAAGTAGGTCTCGTTGTTGAGCAATGCCTCGACGACTTCCTGGGCGAGCGAGGATTCGTCCGGCTGGGTGAGCAGCACGACGAGGTCCTGGTTGCTCGAGATCCCGCGGTCGCGGAACAGCCCGGCGAGCGCCGGGGCGATGCGCCAGCGGCGATCCTCGGTCAGCTTCTGTCCGGTGCGCGCTTCGAGCAAGCCTGCGATGATGCCGATCGCAATATCATCCGGATCCATCAGGCGCTCCGTCCGGCAGCGGCCGACGCGATGCGGCCGGCGATGTCGAGCGGATGCAGGATCGCCGAGGCGAGCCCTGCGCGGGCGATGGAACCGGGCATGCCCCACACGGCCGAGGTCGCCTCGTTCTGGACGAGGATCGTCCCGCCGGCTTCGGCGATCTCTTCCGCGCCGAGCGTGCCGTCGCGACCCATGCCGGTCAGGACCACGCCGAGCGCTGCCGCGCCGTACACTTCGGCGATCGAGGCGAACATCGGGTCGACCGACGGCATGCAGCCGCTCGGCGCCGGGCGGGTTTCCAGCTTCACCGCCGGGCCGATCGCCTTCCTGACCACGGTCAGGTGCGCGTCTCCCGGCGCGATGGTGATGACGTCGGGCGCCAGCACCACGCCGTCTGCGGCGACGACGGTCTGTCGGCCCGACAGCTCGCGCAGCTGCTGGGCGAAGGCCGCCGTGAAAGATGCCGGCAGGTGCTGGGTAATGAGGATCGGAATGCCGAGACCCTTGGGCAAGGCGCCGAACAGCTGGCCGATCGAATGGATGCCGCCGGTCGACGCGCCGATCGCGACGATCCTCGCCCGTTCCCGCGAGGGGCTGCGCAGCACCGGTGTGTTGGCCGCGCTCTCGCCGGTGCCCGCCTTGCGCAACGGCCGGCGGCCGAGCGCGCGGAT
>DATJHD010000256.1:0-6025 GCA_035494275.1 Croceibacterium sp. | reverse complement strand
AAACGATCCTCAGTCCCCCCACAATCATCGGACAAGGAGCAGATCGTGGATCGATCGCACGTCGAATCTACGCCATCGAACTGGCGGTAGCCTTCTCTCACTGACCACCACAATTTTTGGAAAGACTTGAACATGAGCATTCTTGGCAAATTCCATCCGAACCAGCACCAACTGTTGTTTACCGGCGACGACGGCAACAACGACATCACCGTCAGCCGCGATGCGGCCGGCCACCTGTTCGGCAACGGCGGCGCGATCCATATCTCGCCCGACGGCGCAACGGTCGACAACACCGACCTCATCCGCGTCAACGCGGGCGACGGGAACGACGTCGTCACGCTCGACCAGACGAACGGTACGCTTCCGGCGGCGCAGCTCTTCGGGGGCGACGGCAACGACTCCCTCACCGGCGGCAGCGGCAACGACCTCCTCTCCGGCCAGGGGGGCAACGACTCCCTGTTCGGCGGCGCGGGCAATGACACGCTTGTCGGCGGAGCAGGCAATGATTTCGTCGTTGGCGGCACGGGCGCGGATGTCGCGAATCTTGGCGCCGGCAATGACGTTTTCATCTGGAACCAAGGCGACGGCAGCGACAGGGTCGAGGGCGGAACGGGGTCGGACGAACTGCTGTTCAACGGCGCCGCGGGCGCGGAGCAGTTCACTCTGTCCGCCAGTGACGGCCATGCATCGCTCACCCGAGTCCAGGGCAACATCGTCATGGATCTGCACGGCGTCGAGAACCTCACGCTCAACCCGCTAGCGGGCGCGGATACGGTCACCATCGACGATCCGAGCGGATCGGGATTGACCGACATCGACCTCAACTTCGGCTTCGATGGTGCCAGCGACACGATCAACATCAATGATGATGACCACGTGTCGGTCGTGAACAACGGCAACGGCAACCTGACGATCACCGGAGTGTCGGGAGCCACGGTGCACGTCACAGGGTTCGAGACCGCGAACGATCACCTGGTGATCAACGGCGACACCTTCGTCTTCTGAACCGATCGAGGGCCGCCCCGTCGCGGGGCGGCCCTTTCTCCTGGACATGAGGGGGGACCTTCGCTTGCAAAACGCCCACACTTCTCTCGGTTCGCGTGTCCCAGCGGTTGCTATGAGCGGCGGACAAAGCCTGCGCGGCGCGCTGCGCAAGTGCCGGGCCCACCTGGCGGGGACGGCAATCTTCAGCGGCCTCCTGAACCTGCTCTTCATCGTCCCCATGCTGTACATGCTCCAAGTCTACGACCGCGTCGTCCCGACTCGCGGCGGCGGCACCCTGCTCATGCTGACCGCGGTCTTGCTGGCCGGCCTTGCCGTGCTCGCGGTGCTCGACTGGGTTCGCTCGCGGCTCCTGGTGCGCGCCAGCCTCAGGCTCGAGAACGAGCTCGCCGGGCCTTTGCTCGGCGCCATGCTGTCTCGCGCCGACCGCCCGATGGACGCCATCGCGCGCCAGCCGATGCGCGACTTCGACACGCTGCGGCAGGCGCTGACCGGCCCGACCCTGCTCGCCATATGCGACGCTCCGTGGGCGCCGATCGCGGTGATCGTGAGTGCGATCATGCACCCGGCGCTGGGATTGCTCGTATTCATGGGCGGCAGCGCGCTTGCAGGCATCACATGGCTCAACGAGCGCTCGACGGGCAAGCGGCTGCGCGACGCGACCGAGGCCGCGCACCGCGCCTATGCGAGCCAGGAACAGGTGCTTGCGGGCGCCGAGAATGTGCGCGCGCTGGGCATGCGCTCGGCGATGGTCAAACGGCATGTCGGCGAGCGTGCGACGATGCTTGCCCTCCAGACCGGCACCAGCTTCGCCTCCGGCTCCTATCTGGCCGCGAGCAAGTTCCTGCGCCTCACTCTGCAATCGCTGGCGCTGGGTCTCGGCGCTTATCTCGCCATTAACGACAGGATTTCGGCGGGCTCGATCTTCGCGGCGTCGTTCCTTGCCGGGCGCGCGCTCGGACCGATCGAACAGCTGCTCACCGCCTGGCCGTCGCTCGTGAGAGCCGCTGCTGCCTACCGCAAGCTGTCGGCCCTGCTCGACGGCGCGGCTCCGGCGACGGCGGTGACCCTTCTTCCCGAGCCGAGAGGACGGCTTCAGACGGAGCAGGCCACCGTTGGCCGCTCGCCCGAGACCCGCTCCTTGCTGGCCGTCAGCATCGCCTTCGAACCTGGCGAAGTCGTGACGATCGTCGGTCCGAGCGGCGCCGGGAAATCGACGCTGATGCGCGTCCTTGCCGGCGCTCTCGTGCCCGACGCGGGGCTGGTGCGGATCGACGGCGCGCGCCTTGCCGACTGGGATCCTGACCGGCTCGGTAGGTTCATCGGCTATCTTCCGCAATCGGTTTCGCTGTTCGCGGGAACGGTGAAGGAAAATATTGCGCGCTTCGTTACCGACACCGATCGCGCGACGATCGACCAGCAGGTCGTCGCCGCCGCTCAGGCCGCGCGCGCCCACGAGATGATCCTTCGGCTGCCAAACGGGTACGACACCATGCTGGGCTGGGAGGGCCAGGGACTTTCCGCGGGCCAGGCGCAGCGCGTCGCCCTCGCCCGGGCGCTGTTCCGCGATCCGCCGATTTTGCTCTTCGACGAGCCCAATGCGCACCTCGACGTGGAAGGCGAAGCGCAGCTGCTGCGGACCATCAGCCTCGCGCAGGCGCGCGGAGCGACGGTTGCGGTGATCGCCCACCGGATGTCGGTGCTGTCGGTGTCGGACAAGGTCCTCGCTCTTCGCGACGGCCGGGTCGAAGCCTTCGGCCCGACGCACGAGGTGATTGCAAGAATGCGCGGCGCGGCCGGCGTGAGCCAGGTCGCGGCTGCTCCAAGGAAGGCCGTGAACCAATGAACCAGATCACCCGCTGGAGCGATTTCGACATCGCTGCCGTTGCGAGCCAGACACGCGAATGTGCGATCGACGATCCAAAGCGCGAGTTGCGCATCGGAGGCGTGGTCGCCCTGCTTTTCTTCGTCGTGTTCCTCGGCTGGGCGGCGTTCGCGCCGATGGATGCCGCCGTCTACGCGCCCGGCCACCTGGAAGTTTCAGGTCAGCGCCAGTCGGTCCAGCATCGCGACGGCGGCATCGTGGCCGCGATCCACGTCCGCGAGGGCCAGAAGGTCCGCGCCGGCGATGTGCTGATCGAGATCAAGGGCGACGAGGTCCGGGCACAGGCCGCGGCGCTCAGGTCGCAAATGCTCGACCTGATGGCGCAGCGCACGCGGCTCGAGGCCGAGCAGCTCGGCCTCGCCTCGGTCCAATGGCCTCATAGCTTCGACGGCGTCGAAGCATCGAGCGGCGAAATTTCAGCCGCGATCGCCGTGCAGGCGAAGGAATTCGATGCCCGCCGCAACCTGCTGGCAGCACAGTCCCGGGAGCTGGCGCAGCAGGCGGCCGAGGCGCGCGAGACGGGCGGCGGCTATGGGTCGCAGGTGCGTTCATCGGCGGAGCAGGCGCGCCTCATCGGCGAAGAGCTCAACGCGCTGGAACCCGTGGCCGAGAAGGGCTGGGTCTCGAAATCGCGAATTCGACAGCTGGAGCGGAGCAAGGCGGACATCGAAGGACAGCTTGGCCAGGCTCGGGCCGCGGTCGGCGAAGCCCAATTGTCTGAAGGCGAAGAGCGTCTGCGTGAGCTGGAGGCCGTGAGGACCTATCGCGAACGCGCGGCTGGCGAACTGAAGGACGTCGCCTTCCAGATCGACGAGCTCGCGCCGAAATATCGCGCCGCCGTCGTTCAGGAACGGGAGCTCGAAATCCGCGCGCCCGTGACCGGCACCGTGATCGGACTCAACGTGTTCACGGTGGGTGGAGTGATCGGCGCTGGCGAGAAGCTGTTGGACCTGGTTCCTGACCACGCCAGCCTGGTGGTCGCGGCGCGCATCGCGCCCGAGGAGGTCGATGACCTCAGCGTCGGGCAGAAGGCGGAGGTGCGGTTCACCGGCATGCATGACCGCAAGCTCCCGCTGCTGTCAGGCCAAATGACGCGCTTGTCGGCGGACGCGCTCACGGACGAAAAGTCCGGCCGCTCCTTCTACACCGCCGACTTCGTCGTGCCCGAAACCGAGATCGCGAAGATCAGGGCGGTGCGAGGGCCGGACTTCCAGCTCCGCGCTGGAGCGCCGGTGCAGGTCGTCGTCCCCGTGCGCAAGCGCACCGCGCTTCAATATGCGTTCGAACCGCTGCTCGGCACGCTGCGAACGAGCGGCGGCGAGCACTGAGCGGCGGGACTGCTCCCGCCTAGTTCCTGCCCAGGCGCCGGAAGCGATAGCGTCCGTGAACGGGCGCCGCCTGGTAGGATTGGCCCGACGTGCAGTTGATCTTGTAGACACCGTCGGCGCCTTCGACGGCGGTCGCAGACGCAACCGAGCCGCATGAATAGCCGATGCGATCGATGGTTCGAGCAATGACTCGGTTGGGAAGCGGCAAGCTGGCCGGCGCCGCCTCGGGCGCTGGAGCTTCCGCGCTGGCCTGCTCCGTCGCCGTGTCTACTCCCGGGCTGGTCTCGGGTTGGCCGATCGCCGCTTCGATCCCGTCGATTGCGCTCTTCTCGAACGCGCGCGGCTGGGATGACGAACGATGGCGCGTGTTGCGGAAGCTCGCGACTTGCGCGCCAACGGGCAGCGACGCCGCCTCGAAGCGGCCGGGCGCCGTGGACTCCGATGGCGCCAGAGTGGCCGCCGGGACGGCGACGGTCACCCTGGCTTGGTTCTGCTGCGAGTCAGCGGCATTTCCTCCGGCCGACATTCCGGCGATCCCGCCGACGAGGCCCACCGCGAGGATAACTCCGCCAACGGCGATTGCCGGCCGCTTCCACTCGATGGGCCGGTCATCGGCTTCCGGAGGGATCGTGCCACGGGCGGCGGTTAGAATGTCCTCGAGGTCGCGTTCGATCCTCGGTTCCGGCCGAGGCATCCGGTCAGGCTGCGGAACGGGCTCGGGCGCAGCGGCCTTCGGCGGCTCGCGCAGCGCCGCGGCGATGAACGGCGCCACCCGCGGCTCGGAGGGCGCGACCGGCCGATGCAGCGGATCCACCCTCGGTGCGGCAGGAGGCGGGGGCGCCTCGGAACGGGGTGCCGCAGCGGGTGCGGAAGGCGCGAGCCCGAAGAACGGCGTTCCGGCCCGCTGAGCGGCGATGGCCCACGGCTGCGGCTTTGGCTCGGGCGCCTTCGCCAGTCCGAGCGAGCGATCGTAGTCCTTGCGCTTCGCGGGATTGCGCAGGATCTCGAACGCCGCGCTGAGCTGCGCCGCGAGCGCCATCGGGTGGAAGCCGAACATCCCCATCGCCTTGGCGAAGGCCCGGGTGATCTCGTCTTCGGTTGCTGCCGGGGTAAGCCCCAGCAGCTCGTAATAATTGGGCCGCGACTGCACCGCGCTGACCATAGGTGATTCCCCCGAGAAGCAGGCTCAGTGTGAGTCGTAAGCCTCGGAAGCATCTACTGTTTTCGCCGGGAATCCAGTTCGGCTCGCCGAGGAAAACAGCCGATTCATCGGCAACGGGGCGCCTCTCGCCAGTGCCAAGCGGAAGTAAACGCCGCGGCCGCGCAGTTGCCGTCCGTTCGCGTCGAACCCGCCGGACCTAAGGGTTTGTCTGGATTTTCGGTTTGGCGCTTCGATCCTAGTCCCGGCGGCTGTTGTTTCGGAGTGCGCGATGCGAACGCGCTGGTCGATTTCTGCGCTGCTCGCCCGTTCACTCGCGCCGGGAACACCGAGTTCAACATCGTCCTCTGGATGCCGCCCGAGCGCGAGCGCAAGGGCGATATCGTGCTGGTCGATTCCACTCACTTCACGACCTTGTTCGGAGGCACCGACAGCCTCGACCGCTTCTGGCGCAACCTCGCCGGAATGCGCGCTGACAGGCCCATCGAAGTGAAGGTCGCGGTCCCGGCGTAGCGCCGCCTCCTTGATCCCGCGTTTTGCGGGTCCATATTGCCTCTATGGCTGAGCGTTCCCCTCGTTCAGAAATTCATCCGGGCAGCAGCACGGCACGAGCCTGACGCCCTGGGCCGCCGCGTGAGCGCGGCAGGGGCA
>DATJHD010000255.1:0-3922 GCA_035494275.1 Croceibacterium sp. | reverse complement strand
AAACGCCAGCGGGACTTCACGCATGAAACTCGAAATGAACCGGGCCTGGAACGAGGCGGTGCGCCTTCTCAACCGAAGCCGCGACGTGATCCTCGTCGTCGCGGGCGTGTTTTTCTTCCTGCCCTACTTCGCGTTCATGCTGATCGCGCCCGACCCGATGGCCGGCGTCAACCCGGCTACCCCGCTCGCGGCCGAACAGATGTTCTCGCGGATCACCCAGTTCTACTCCCAGGTGTGGTGGGCGTTCGTGCTGATCGCCATCGTGCAGGCGGTCGGCATGTTGGGGCTGCTGGCGCTCCTTACCGACCGCCGCCGGCCCACCGTGGCCGAGGCGCTCAAGATCGGCGCCACCAAGGTCGTGGGGTACATCGTGGCCTATCTCCTGCTCGGCATGGCCCTCGCCCTCGCGGTGATGATGCTGGCGACGCTCGCGGCGCTCAGCGGGGCGCAGGCGCTCGTCGGCCTGGTCGTGATCCTCGCGGTGGTGGCGTGGATCGCCGCCTTTATCCGCTTTTCGCTCGTGGGGCCGGTGATGGTGAAGGAGGGAACGGCCAATCCCCTCGCCGCGCTGAAGCGCTCGTGGACGCTGACCGGCGGCAACGGCTGGCGATTGTTCGCGTTCTATGCCCTGCTGTTCGTCGCCTTGCTCGTCGTGACGATCGTGGCCTCGGCGGTATTCGGGCTGATCTTCGGGCTGCTCGGCACCGAGGCCGCCCGCGTGGGCGATTCGCTGATCTCCAGCCTGGCGAACGCGGCCTGGGCGACGATCTTCCTGTCGGTGCTGTCGGCGGTCCACGACCAGCTGGTCGGCCCCTCGGCAAGCACCCTCAGCGAGACGTTCGAATAGGACTCGCTCAGCTTTCCTGCCAGCCCCAGCACAAGAGGCAGGGCGGGATGTTCCACCACGCGAAGCCGGTTTCGATCCGCCCGAAATGCCGGGCGGTGAGATCCCTTGCCGTGGCGCTGAACTGATAAGTCAGGAAGGCGCCGCCCGGGCGGACCACGCGGTGGGTCGCCGCCGCGATCGCGGGGCCGACGCCCTCGGGAAGCGTCGAAAACGGCAGGCCCGAAAGAACGTAATCGGCCTTCGCGTAGCCGAGGGCGGCGATGATCGCCTCGACATCCTCGGCCGAGCCGAGCACCGGGTGGAAGCGGCTGTCGCGGATCGTGCGCTTGAGATAGTCGATGTAGAGCGGGTTGGTGTCGATCACCACCAGCGCCCCGTCGCGCGGCAGGCGGTCGAGCACCGGGCGGCAGAAAGTGCCGACGCCGGGGCCGTATTCGACGAACAGCCTGCACTCGCTCCAGTTCACCGGAGCGAGCATCTTCTCGATCGTGTTCCTCGATGAGGGAATAATCGAGCCGACCATGCGCGGATGTTCGAGAAAACCGCGGAAGAACACGCCTGCGGGGCCGATCGCCTCGGCGATCTTCCGCCTGAGCTTTACGCCGGTGCGACGTTCGGCGAGCTCGTTACCGTTCATAGAATCCGGGGCCCTTTACGATGCCCCGGAACGAGGGGCGAGGTTGCCTCGGCGTTCGCAGATATGGCCGTGCGATGCAAGTCGCTCGGAGTCACAGAATCTCCTCGACGCGCTCCGGCGGACGACACAGGCGGACGCCCTTTTCGGTCTCAACGAGCGGCCGCTCGATCAGTTTCGGCTCGGCGACCATCGCATCGAGCACCGTCGCGCCATCGGCGCGGGTCAGCCCGCGCTCCTCGGCCTGTGTTCCGGAGGTTCGCAACCCCTCGCGCGGCTCCATTCCGGCGTCGCGATAGAGCTGGGCGAGCTTCTCGCGGCCCGGCGGATGCCTGAGGTAATCGACGACGGTGAGATCGACGCCGGCGCGCTCAAGGATTTCCAGCGTCGCGCGCGACTTGCTGCAGCCGGGGTTGTGCCAGATCGTCGCCTTCATCGTTTGTCCTCGTTCGTGCGCATGGCCGGCACCGCGGCGGCGGCATCTTCCGGGCTGATACCGGGAGCGGGCGCGGCGCTGATTCGTTCCTGGCGTGCCTTGACGCGGGCCGCGAGCTGGATCGCACGGACCAGCCGTGGATAGACGCCGCAGCGGCACAGGTTGGGGATGGCCTGCCGGATCTCGTCGCCGCTCGGCGCGGCGTTCGTCGCCAGCAGCGCGGCGGCGGCGATGGCGATGCCCGGCGTGCAGAAGCCGCACTGGATCGCCTGCACCGCGACGAGGGCCTGCTGCACCGGATGCGAGCGGTCGCGGCTCAGGCCCTCGATCGTCGTCACCATCCTGCCTTCGGCATCGGCCAGGGTGACGAGGCAACTGCGCAAGGCCGCGTCGTCGACCAGGACCATGCACGCCCCGCAATCGCCGACGCCGCAGCCGTATTTCGTGCCCGTGAGATTGGCCGCGTCGCGCAGCGCCCACAGCAGCGGCGTCTGCGGATCGAGGTCGAAATCGAGGGGCCGCCCGTTGACGGTCAGCGCGGTCATGGCCGGGTCGTCAGTCGCGCCAGCTGCGGTCGGTTTCGTCGAGCCGGCGCTTCCACGCCTCGAAGTCGAGCCTGCCGAACTCGGCGGTCAGCATCCGGTCGCGGTCGCGCTGGTGGACTTCGATCACTTCGGGCGGCACGCGGATCGGCCTGCCGAGCGCGCTCGTCTTGACCTGGATCTCGCAGGCGCGCTGGAGCATGTAGTAGGAGAGGAACATCGCCGGCAGCGTCTCGGCCATCACGACCGGACCGTGATTGCGCAGCATCAGCACGCGGTTGTTGCCGATGTTCTGCACCAGCCGCTCGCCCTCCTCGGGCCGCACGGTGATGCCCTCGAAATCGTGGTAGCCGATCGCTCCCTCGAAAAAGCACGCATAGAAGTTGGTCGGCGTCAGCCCTTCCTCGCTGCTGCACACCGCCATCGTGTCGGGCGTATGGGTATGGACGATCGCGTGCGCCCACGGCAGCCGCTTGTGGAACACCGAGTGCTGCGTGAAACCGGCGAGGTTGACCGGATAGGGGCTCCCGCACAGCTTGTTGCCGTCGCTGTCGATCTTGACGAGGTTGCTCGCGGTCACTTCCGACCAAAGCAGGCCGAACGGGTTGATCAGAAACGCTTCCTCGCCCGGCACGCGCAAGGTGATGTGGTTGTAGATCGATTCCGACCAGCCGAGGTTGTCGAAAATGCGGTAGCAGGCGGCGAGATCCTGCCGCGCGGCCCATTCCGCGTCGCTGCACCTGAGGTCGCGCTTGAGCTGGGTGGCCATAAATTCCTCCGTTGGTGCGCGTCCTAGCACGCCCCGATTGACTTTGTCGCGCCGATTGGCGAGCCATTGGACCAAGGCCGCAGCTTGCTGGCCGGGAGAGAGATGGATGACAGGCGAGCTCGGCTACGGACAGCCGATGGGCGGAATCGCGCAGACCGCGTTCGTGGTCGAAGACCTGCCGAGCGCGATTGATCACTGGGTCACGAACTGCAACGCCGGCCCGTTCTTCGTGCTCGATCATTTCAAGATGCCGGGCCAGATCTACCGCGGCGAGCAATCGACCGCCGACATCACCCTGGCGATGGGGTTTGCCGGGCACATGCAGATCGAGCTGATCCAGCCGCTCGACAACAACCCCAGCGTCTATCGCGAAACCATCGCCCACCGGGGCTTCGGCTTCCACCACTTCGGCATCGCCTGCGCCGACGTCGACGCCGACAGCCGCGATTACCAGGGCCGCGGCTACGTCGAGGCGTTCCGCGCCGCGGTGCCGACGGGCGGCGAGGTAGTCTATCTCGACAAGGGCGACGGACCGCAGTGGGGCTTTCTCGAGCTCTTGCCGGTGACGCCGGGCATGGACGAGACCTTCACCCGGTTCTGGCGGGCGAGCCTCGACTGGGATGGGCGCGACCCGGTGCGTTCGTTCCTCTGACAACGACAAATTAGGACGCCCACGCGGGCGGTTGGGAGAGTT
>DATJHD010000254.1:0-8109 GCA_035494275.1 Croceibacterium sp. | reverse complement strand
AGTGCCGGTGTGCTGCAGGTCCTCGATGTCGGCCTCGATCCGGCTCGGCGTGTTGAAGCCGGTGAAGTTCGGGGTGCTGGGAAACTGTGACATGCGCGGCGTCCTCTCCTTGCGCGAGATTGTATGCTCCACTAACGATTGCCCCTCAAGACGATAAGAAGCGGGTGAGGACTAGAGGGTGGCATCGGCATCGGCGTTGACCGAAGACAATGATATCGGCGGCCTGGCGGGCATCGTCGGCTTTCACATCCGCCTCGCGCACGTCGCGGTCTATCGCCACTTCACCGAGACGTTCGCCGATCTCGACCTGACGCAGAAGCAGGTCAGCGTGATGTGGCTGGTCGGCGACCGTCCGGGGATCTCGCAGATCGAGGTCGGCCAACGGCTGCAGATGGACCGGGCGACGACGATGACCATCGTCAACCGCCTGCAGGAGCGCGAATTCCTCCGCCGCGAGCGCTCGACCAGCGATGCGCGCAAGCAGGCGCTGTTCCTCACCAGGCAGGGCGCCGAGGCGCTCGCCACGGCCAAAGGCTGCATCGCCGAGCACGAGGCGTGGCTTAAGAGCCGGTTCAGTTCGGACGAAGTCAAGAAACTGGTGGAAATGCTCGCGCGAATCCACGAATGATCGGCGCGCGAGGGAGAGAGGAATTCGCAAGATGGCTGGACCGGCAACAGGCACCAACCCGATAAATGTCATCGACGACAGCCCGATGGGCGCCCGGCAATGGGTCGTCGTCGTGCTGATGATCTTCCTGAACGCGCTCGACGGGTTCGACGTGCTGTCCAGCGCCTTCGCCTCTCCCGGCATCACCAAGGAATGGGGCATCCAGCGGGCCGAGCTTGGCGTCGTGCTCTCGGCCGAGCTGGTCGGCATGGGCTTCGGTTCGATCATCCTCGGCAGCATTGCCGACAAGATCGGCCGAAAGCTGGATATCCTTGTGTGCCTCGTGGTGATGAGCATCGGCATGTACATGGCCCACGCCGCGACCGGGGTGAACAACCTGACCATGTGGCGGCTCATCACCGGCCTCGGCATCGGCGGCATGCTGGCAGCGACCAATGCCGTCACCGCGGAAGTCTCGAGCAAAGCCGGGCGTAGCGCGGCGATGGCGCTTTACGTAATCGGCTACCCGGTCGGCGGCATCATCGGCGGCTTCGCCGCGCAGGGCTGGCTGCTGGTCGATTACGATTGGCGCGCGGTGTTCCTGTTCGGCGCGGTGGTGACGGCGATCATGATTCCGTTGACCCTTCTGCTGGTGCCCGAGACGCCGGCCTTTTTCGCCGCGCGCCGGCCGGAAGGGGCGCTCGAGAAGATCAACAAGTCGCTGCGGACGTTCAACCTGCCCGCGATAGCGGAACTGCCGCCTCCGCCTCCCGAGCGGCCCAAGGTGTCCGACATCCTAGCCAACCCGCGCCTGCGGCCGACGACGCTGCTGCTCGCGTTCGGCTACATGTTCCACACGCTGACGTTCTACTACATCCTCAAGTTCGCGGTGCAGATCGTCGCCGATACCGGCTTCACCCAGCCCCAGGCGGCGAGCACGCTGACTTATGCCAATATCGGCGGCGCGATCGGCGGTGCGCTGTTCGGGCTGTTCCTTTGGAAGTGGGACATCAAGCGCCCGACGATCGTGGCCGCGCTCCTCGGCGTCGCGGCAGTCGCCTGGTTCGGTGTGGGCCACGGACACGACCTGTGGGCCTGGCGGATCGCCGCCTTCTTCACGATGTTCTTCCTCAACGCGGCGATCGTCGGTTACTACGCCGCCTTCGCGCGGGGCTTCCCGGCATTCGCGCGGGCGACCGGCACCGGCTTCGTGCTCGGCGTCGGCCGCGCGGGCGCGGCGGGCTCGCCGATCGTCGCCGGGTTCCTGTTCCAGGCGCTCGGCAAGAGCGAGCTGTTGACCGTTTCGCTGATCATGTGCGTCGGCGCCGTGCTTGGCGCCGTGCTGGTCTGGCTGGTGCCGCTGCGCGACGCCGACGCCGATGTCGAATCGCACAGGGATCTCGGCGACATCCCTGCCGGCGCCGCCCTGGACTGACGGGAGTATCCACGAATGAAGTCGCGTGCGGCCGTAGCGTTCGAGGCGAAGAAGCCGCTCGAGATCGTCGAGGTCGATCTCGAGGGGCCGAAGGAGGGCGAGGTGCTGGTCGAGATCATGGCGACCGGCATCTGCCACACCGACGCCTACACGCTCGACGGGTTCGATTCCGAGGGCATCTTCCCGTCGATCCTCGGCCACGAGGGCGCCGGCATCGTGCGCGAGGTTGGCCCGGGCGTGACCAGCGTCAAGCCGGACGACCACGTGATTCCCTTGTACACGCCCGAGTGCCGCCAGTGTAAGTCGTGCCTCTCGGGCAAGACCAACCTGTGCACCGCGATCCGCGCGACGCAGGGCCAAGGGCTGATGCCCGACGGCACTTCGCGCTTTTCCTACAAAGGCGAGACGATCTTCCACTACATGGGCTGCTCGACCTTCTCGAACTTCACCGTGCTGCCCGAGATCGCGGTCGCCAAGATCCGCGAGGACGCGCCGTTCAAGACCAGCTGCTACATCGGCTGCGGGGTGACGACCGGCGTCGGCGCGGTGGTCAACACCGCCAAGGTCCGCCCGGGCGACAACGTCGTCGTGTTCGGCCTCGGCGGGATCGGCCTCAACGTGATCCAGGGCGCGAGGCTCGCCGGCGCGAACAGGATTATCGGCGTCGATATCAACCCGGACCGCGAGGCCTGGGGCCGCCAGTTCGGCATGACCGAGTTCCTCAACACGCGGGGCATGAGCCGCGAGGACATCGTCGCCAAGGTGGTGGCGATGACCGACGGCGGCGCCGACTACACGTTCGACGCCACCGGCAACACCGAGGTCATGCGGACCGCGCTCGAATGCTGCCATCGCGGCTGGGGCACGAGCGTGATCATCGGCGTCGCGGAAGCCGGCAAGGAAATCGCCACTCGCCCGTTCCAGCTCGTCACCGGGCGCAACTGGCGGGGCACCGCGTTCGGCGGCGCCAAGGGGCGGACCGACGTGCCCAAGATCGTCGACTGGTACATGGACGGCAAGATCCAGATCGACCCGATGATCACGCACGTCCTTTCCCTCGAGGACATCAACAAGGGCTTCGACCTGATGCACGCGGGTGAGAGCATCCGCTCGGTCGTGGTCTACTGACGAAGGGCCAGGAATGTTCAGCCACGTGATGCTCGGCGCCGACGACGTCGCCGCCTCCAAGCGCTTCTACGACGCGACGCTCGGGGCGCTCGGCGTCCCGCCGGGCGAAATCGACGAGCTGGGCCGCGCGGTCTATTCGCACGACGGCGGCCGCTTCGTCATCCGCACGCCGCTGAACGGCGAACAAGCGACCGGCGCGAATGGCGGCACCCTCGGCTTCCAGGCTCCGTCGAGCGAGGCGGTCGACGCCTGGCATGCCGCCGGCCTCGCCAACGGCGGGATCGCCATCGAGGACCCGCCCGGCCCGCGCAACGCCACCGGCGGTCGCGTTCTCTACCTCGCCTACCTGCGCGACCCGGCCGGCAACAAGGTCTGCGCCCTCCACCGCCTCAAGTAATCCCAACCCACAAAGAGAAGGTCTCCCCCATGTTCACCCACGCCTTTCTCGGCTCGAACGATCTCGAAAAGAGCCGCAAGTTCTACGACGCGACGATGAAGGAGCTCGGCTACGCGAACGTCGTGCCGCCGGAAGCCGGGATGCTGGTCTATTCCGGGCCGACCGGCACGCTGGTGATCGGAAAGCCCTACAACGGCCAGCCGGCCAACCCCTCGAACGGCGCGACGCTCGGCCTTGCGGCCAGCGACGACGAGACGGTTTCCCGCTGGCATCAGGCCGGCCTTGCCAACGGCGGCACCGACGAAGGCGCCCCGGGCCCGCGCGAGCGCGCGCCGAACAACTCGGTCGGCGCCTATCTGCGCGATCCCGACGGCAACAAGATCTGCGCGTTCAATATGAAGCACTAGAGCCCAAGGGAGGGTGGCCGTGGCGATGTTCACCCACGTGATGGTCGGAACCAACGACGCGGCCAAGGCGCGTGCGTTCTACGACGCCGCCTTCGGCGCACTCGGGATCGCCGGCATGCAGACCCCCAACGGGGCGTTGTGGTACGGCGACCCCGAGTCTCGGGAAGGCATGTTCGGCGTGGTCACCCCGCGCAACGATGAGCCGGCGACCTTTGCCAATGGCGGCACGATCGGCTTCCCGGCGAAGGACCGGTCAACGGTCGACGCGTGGTACGCGGCCGGCATGGCGAATGGCGGAAGAGACGAGGGGCCTCCCGGCGAACGCCCATGGGGCGATCCGCCGATGTACGGTGCCTACATGCGCGACCCCGATGGCAACAAGCTGTGCGCGTTCTGCGAGCCGGGGCGATAGCCCAGGAATTGAAAAGGGAGACAAGCGAAATGGTCCTGACCCACGTCCGCGTCGGGTGCGACGATCCGGAGCAGGCATTCAAGTTCTACGATGCGACCTTCGGCGCGCTCGGCGTCCCTGCGCAGCGCATGGGTGAAAACGCGATGTACGGCGAGCCCGGCAAGGGCATGCTCGTCGTCGGCAAGCCGCGCGACGGCGAGCCGGCGACCCATGCCAACGGCGGGACCATAGGGCTCGGCGCGGCAAGCCCGGCGCATGTCGGCGCGTGGCACGCCGCCGGCCTCGCCAATGGCGGGACCGACGAAGGCGCGCCCGGGCGGCGCGATTACGGCACGCGGGCGATGTACGGCGCGTACCTGCGCGATCCGACCGGCAACAAGCTGTGCGCGTTCTGTCAGTTGCCCGAATGAGCTCGGCCAAGGCGTGAAGCCATGACCGTCGCCGGCGCGATCGTCCTGTGGGCGTGCTGGCTCGTACCGGTCCTGTTTGTTGCGCTGGCGCTGCGGGTCACCAGGCAGACCGAGCTCCATTGGCAATGGTTCGCCGCCGCGGCCATCGCTTATGGCCTTTACATGCTGGCCGGCTACGCGACGTTGCCGGCCAACGTAGCCGCGCTGCCGGCCGAGGCGCGCTGGTACAGCCGCCTCGCGCAGCTCGCGACCACCGCTGCCATGATGGCGCTCGCGTGGAACCGCCATCCGCTGCTCACCGCGGAGGGGATGGGCCTGACGCTGCGCCAGAATCGCGGCTCGCTCGCCTGGTCGCTCCTCGGCCTGGCGGCGCTGGTCGTGGTCGGGCTCGTTCGCAACGGTGTTCACGCGGTTCCGCTGTTTGCGATGAGCCCCGCGGGCTGGCTGTTCAATCTCAGCCTGCGCGGGTTCGAGCCGGAGATGTTTTATCGCGCGCTCGAGCTGTCGCTCTTCGCCGTGGCGCTCGGCGGCACGCGCAAGGCGATGGGCTGGGCAGCGGTCATGTGCACGATCGTGTTCAGCCTCGGCCACGGCATTGTCCCCGATCGCGGGCATATCGGGTACAGCGTCGCCATGCTCGTCTATGCGGCCGCGGCCGGTGCCATCCTGGTCGCCATCCGCCTGATAAGCGGCAGCCAGTTGTTCGGCGTCCTCGGCCACAACCTCATCGGCTTGACCGAAAGGCTCGCCTAAGCCTTTAGGGACGTAATGGAACGCGTCAGCGAATCGCTCTGCTTTGGCGGGAGCCAAGGGGTCTATGCCCACGAGTCGGTCGCCACGGGTACGCCGATGACGTTTCAGGTCTATATTCCCGAGCACGCGAGGGGTGATAAGCTGCCGGTGCTGTGGTGGCTTTCCGGCCTCACGTGCACTCACGCCAACGCGATGGAAAAGCTCGAGTACAAGCGCGCCTGCGCGAAGCACCAGATCATCCTCGTCGGTCCCGACACCTCGCCGCGCGGCGACGACGTGCCGGACGATCCCGCTTACGACTTCGGCAAGGGCGCCGGGTTCTACGTCGATGCGACGCAGGCGCCGTGGGCGAGGAACTTCAAGATGCGCTTCTACATCGAGCAGGAGCTGCCCGCCCTTGTCGCTGAGGCGTTCCCGGTCGACATGGACCGGCAGGGCATCTCCGGCCACTCGATGGGCGGCCACGGCGCGCTGACGGTGAGCTTGCGCAATCCGGGCCGGTTCCGCTCGACGAGCGCGTTCGCGCCGATCGTCAGCCCGATGAACTGCCCGTGGGGCCACAAGGCGCTGACCGGCTATCTCGGCGAGGACATGGCGGCCTGGCGCCAGTACGACGCTTGCGCATTGATCAAACAAGGTGCGAGGATCGACGAGCTGCTGATCGATCAGGGAACGGCCGACAACTTCCTCGATGAGCAGCTAAAGACCCACTTGCTGGACGAAGCGTGCCGCAAGGCGGATATCGCCGCCACGATACGGATGCAGGAAGGGTACGATCATTCGTATTTCTTCGTGTCCAGCTTCATCGACGACCACATAGCCTGGCACGCAGAGAGGCTGAGAGGATGAGTACGAAAGAGCACAAGATCGGCGAGATCGTCGCCGAGCATCACCGCCGCGAGGGCCCCCTGCTGCCGATCCTGCACGCGGTGCAGGACGAATTCGGCTGCGTCGATGCCGAGAGCGAGGCGCTCATCGCCAAGGGCCTCAACCTGAGCCGCGCGGACGTCCACGGCGTGGTCAGCTTCTATCACGATTTCAGGCACACCGCCGACCCGCGCCCCGAAGTTCAGATCTGCCGCGCCGAGGCGTGCAAGGCCCGCGGGGTCGAGGATCTGATGGACGAGGCGACCGCCGCTGCCGGCGAACGGGTCAGGCTGACCACCGTCTACTGCCTCGGCCTGTGCAGCGCGGGACCGAACGCGCGCGTGGGTGACCGCCTGCACGCGCGGCTCGATGCGCCCGGGCTCGCCAAGATTATCGAGAACGCATGATGATCATTCGAATTTCAGACGACGCCCTCGCCCGCGCCCTCGGTGCCGACGAGCTGGCCGACGCCTTCGCCAGCAAGGGGCACGAGGTCGAGCGCGTGAGCAGCTGGGGCATGCATTGGCTCGAACCGCTGGTCGAGATCGACGGCAAGGGGTTTGGGCCCGCCACGCTCGAGGATGTGGACGACATCCTCAACGGCGAGGCCGACGAGATCGCCATCGGCGAGATCGAGCAGCACCCGTTCATCGCCCGCCAGCAGCGGCTGACCTTCGCTCGCGCCGGCAAGACCCGACCGCTCAGCCTTCAGGACTACGAGGCGACCGGCGGCTGGAGCGGCCTCAAGCGGGCGCGCAAGATCGGCTCGGCGCAAATCCTCGATGAAGTGACGCAATCGGGGCTGCGGGGTCGCGGCGGCGCGGGCTTCCCGGCCGGCATCAAGTGGCAGACCGCCGCGAAGACGCCCGCTTCGCGCAAGTACATTGTCTGCAATGCCGATGAAGGCGATTCCGGCACCTTTGCCGACCGCATGCTGATGGAAGGCGATCCGTACCTGCTGATCGAAGGCATGGCGATCGCCGGCGAAGCCGTGGGGGCGGACAAGGGCTATATCTACATCCGCAGCGAATACCCCGACGCGATCCGCAAGATGGAAAAGGCGATCGGGCTGTCCGCCGGGATCGTCGCCCCGTTCGAGCTCGAAGTGCGAGTCGGCGCGGGCGCCTACGTTTGCGGCGAGGAGACCAGCCTGCTCGACAGCCTCGAGGGCAAGCGCGGCGAAGTACGCGCCAAGCCGCCGCTGCCGGCGATCGAGGGCCTGTTCGGCAAGCCGACGATCATCAACAACGTGCTGACGCTCGCCGCCGTGCCGCACATCCTCGCCGAGGGCGGCGCCAGCCAGTACGAGAAGCTCGGCATCGCCCGTTCCAAGGGCACGATGCCGATCCAGATCGCCGGCAACGTCAAGTTCGGCGGGCTGTTCGAAACCGCCTTCGGGCTGACGCTCGGTGAACTCGTGAACGACATCGGTGGCGGCACCGAGAGCGGCCGCCCGGTCAAGGCGGTGCAGGTCGGTGGCCCGCTCGGCGCCTATATCCACCCCGACGACTTCGGCATCAGGTTCGATTACGAGGAGTTCACCGCCGCCGAAGCGCTGATCGGCCATGGCGGCATCACCGTGTTCGACGACAGCGTCGACATGGGCGCGATGGCGCGCTTCGCGATGGAGTTCTGCGCCGCGGAAAGCTGCGGCAAGTGCACCCCCTGCCGTATCGGCTCGGTCCGCGGAGTC
>DATJHD010000253.1:0-10408 GCA_035494275.1 Croceibacterium sp. | reverse complement strand
TCGCTCAGCGTTTCCGAGGCATTCGTGAAGGTGACCTGGACCGTCGAATTCACGGCGCCCTGGATGTTGAACGTCGGCGCATTGGCCGTGCCGGTGCAAACCACGCCGACAGGGCACGTCCGCGTGCCGTTGGGCGCCACGACCACGGTCACGGCGCTGGCGCCCGGAGCAATCGTCGCGAAGTCGAGGGTGTTGTCGGTCGGCGAAACGGCCACCGCAAGCGAGTTGAGAATGGTGGCCGATGCATTGGCCTGAGCCGACGTCGCGGCTTGCGCACCTGACGCAATGCCGAGCGACGCCACGGCGGCGCCCACGGCGGCGTAACGAACAAATTTGCTCATGTTCTGGTCCCTTCCAAGCGTATCTTGTCCCGCGAGTGACCCGAAGGCCCCGCCGAACGGGCCAATCGCGGCCTCGTTCGTGCTGGGATTTACCAGCGGGTTTATTCAGGCTTGGTGGGCGATAATGGTTAACACCTAGGGGTTTTCCCTTAAGGAATCACGCCCCAGAATGCAGCCGTTTCAAATAGATGCGCCGGTGAGCCTCTGGCAAATGAGGTCCAGCTGGTCGAGCGTACGGTAACGGATGGTCACCGAACCCGCTCGCGGGTCTGCATCCGTCACAATCCGCACATTGAGGCCGAGGAACTCCTCGAGATGGTTCTGGACCGCGGCGATGTCCGCATCCTGGCCGCTATCCTGCGGCGTGCGAGCCTGGCGCCTGCCCGCACCGGCTCTTTCGCGCCGAACGAGCTTCTCGACCTCGCGCACCGACAGGCGCTCGGCAACCACCTTCTCGGCGAGGGCCGCTGCCTCGGGATGGCCGATCAGCGCGCGCGCGTGGCCCATGTCGAGCCGACCGGCCGCGACGTGGCCGAGCACGGTTTCGGGCAGCTCAAGCAGCCGCTGCATATTCGCGACATGGCTGCGGGACTTGCCGACCAGCTTGGCGATCTCGGATTGCGGTAAATCATCAAGCTCGCCGAGTCGCCGATAGGCGCGCGCCTCCTCTACCGGGTTGAGATCGGCCCGCTGGATGTTCTCGATGAGCGCCAGCGCCATCGCGTCCCGTTCGTCGATGTCCCGAATAAGGGCTGGTATTTCATGCAGTTGGGCCTTCTGAGCGGCGCGCCAGCGACGTTCCCCGGCGACCAGCTGAAAGCGGCCCGACGCCAGCGGGCGAACGATAATCGGCTGGATCACCCCGCGCCGGCTGATCGAGGCGGCAAGCTCGTCGAGCGCCGCCTCGTCGAAATGGCGCCGCGGCTGCTCGGGGTGCGGCTCGATCGCCGCAAGCGGCAGGCTGGACAGCCCCGCAGGCCGCTGCGGCGGCTCATGCGCCGCGTCGGCCACCATTGCCCCGGAAGCCACCAGCGGCTCCTCGCGCCGCACTTCGCCGAGCAGCGCCCCAAGGCCCTTGCCGAGCTTGCGGCGCGGCGCGCCCCTGGCTGCGGTGTCGTCCTCGGCCATCATGCTGCCTTCCTTTCTTGCGGCAGCCGCTGGATCAGCTCGCGCGCCAGCGACATGTAGGCGCGGCTGCCCGCGCACGAGGTGTCGTAAACGAGGGCCGGCAAGCCATGGCTCGGCGCTTCCGAGAGGCGCACATTGCGCGGGATGACGGATTCGAACACCAGGTTCCCGAGGCATTCGCGAACGTCGTCGGCCACCTGGTCGGTCAGGCGGTTCCGGCGATCGAACATCGTTAGTGCGATGCCGATGATCCCGAGATCGGAGTTGAAACGCGCCTGGACGCGCTCAACCGTCTGTAATAGCTGGCTTAATCCTTCGAGTGCGAAGAACTCGCACTGCAGGGGAACGAGCAGCGTATCGGCCGCCGTCAAGGCGTTCAGGGTCAATAGCCCAAGGGATGGCGGGCAGTCGATGAAACAGACGTCGTGACCGCGATGGTTTGCGAGCGACTTGCGCAGGCGCTCGGCACGATCCTCCTCCCCCACCAGCTCAAGCTCGGCTCCGCTGAGGTCGACCGTCGCCGGAAGGAGGTCGAGATTGGGGATCGATGTCGGGAAAGTGCACTCGTCTACCGACAGGCCCTCGACCAGCAGGTCGTAGCTCGTCTGGGTCCGGTGCACGCCCGCGAGCCCGAGGCCGGTCGAAGCATTGCCCTGCGGATCGAGGTCGAGCAGCAGGGTTCGCCAACCGGTCGCCGCCATCGCGGTGGCGATATTGATCGCGGTGGTCGTCTTGCCCACCCCGCCCTTCTGATTGGCAATCGCTATGGCGATCATGCGCTCACCGGCCGTCCCGTCCCAATTACAATTCCGGCCTCACCGTCGGTGGCCGATTGTTCCACGTGAAACATCCGTGCCATGCCGCGGGGAAGGCTGGCCAGTTCTTGCACGGCGGAGCGCCCTTTCGGCAACAGCCATAGGGTATCCTGTGTGGAAAAAGGGGCGGACAAAGCCAGCAGCCTGCCCAGCGGAGCGAAGGCGCGCGCCGAGATTACAGCGGCAGCAAAGCTTTCCACATGTTCGAGCTTGCGTCCTTCGACGCGGCAATTTTCAAGGCCGAGTTCGCTGGCCGCGCGCACCAGCCAGTCGACTCGCTTCTTGCGTGATTCGACGAGGACGACGCGAAGACCCGGCCGCATGGCGGCGATCACCAGGCCGGGAAAGCCGGCCCCTGTGCCGAGGTCGAGCCACGGCCCCGGGTCGCCGGCCACATGGCCCAGGAGCTGCGCGCTGTCCGCCAGGTGGCGCAGCCAGATGCTCGCCTCGCTCGCCTTGGCGACAAGGTTTTGCCGGGAATTTTCCTCGATGACCATGCCGGCGAGCCGCTCGAGCCGAGCGGCCCCGGCGGCATCCGTCAACCCGGCGCAAAAGGCGCGCGCCTCTTCCTCGCTCGCCAACGTCATGGCAATACGGCGCCCCGCCGGGCGTGGACCAGGATGGCGGCGAGAGCCGCCGGGGTAATCCCGCGAACGCGCGCCGCGTCGGCCAGCGTGGCGGGCCGTGCCGATTCCAGCCGCTCGACCATCTCGCGCGAAAGCCCCGGCAACGCACCGTAGGCCAGGCGCTCGAGCCTGACGCCCGCGCTCGCCCGCATATCCCGCACGTCCGCTTCTTGGCGCTCGAGATAGGGTGCGTAGATGGCGTCCTCGGCCACTTCAGCGGCAACCTCGCTCGACGGGTCGAGCTCGTCGCCGAGCCAAGGCGCAAGATCGGCCACGCAAAGTCCGGTGCGCAGCCATTCTCCCAGTGTCTTGCGCCCCGCCCCGTGTCTGGGGGCAAGCCCGGCGTCGGCCAATTCATGCGCCGGCACCTCGCGGGCCAGCGCGCCCACCCCCCGCTCCCGCTCGAGTTCGCGGCGCTCGAACCACATTCGCCGCTCGGCGCCGACACAACCCGCCGCGATCGCCAGCGGCGTCAGGCGGGTCGTGGCGTTATTGGCCCTGAGGCGCAGGCGGTATTCCGCGCGGGCTGTGAGCATCCGGTAAGGTTCGCTCACCCCATGCAGCGTAAGGTCGTCGATCATCACGGCAATGTAGGCGTTGGCGCGGTCGAGAGGCGCCGGGGTCCGATCGAGCACGGCCGAGGCCGCGTGCATGCCGGCCACGAGGCCTTGCGCGGCGGCTTCCTCGTAGCCCGTCGTCCCGTTGATTTGCCCGGCGCAGTAAAGCCCCGGGATCGCGCGCACTTCCAACCCGCCGCTGAGCGCCCGCGGGTCGACGTGGTCGTACTCGACCGCGTATCCGGCCACGCTCATTGCGACCTTCTCGAGACCGGCGATCGTGCGCAGCATCTCAAGCTGCGCCTCAGCCGGAAGCGAAGTGCTGATCCCGTTGGGATAGACGAGGTGCGTCGCCAATCCTTCGGGCTCGAGGAAGATCTGGTGGCCGTCGCGGTCACCGAAGCGATGGATCTTGTCCTCGATCGACGGGCAATAGCGCGGTCCCGCTGCCGCGATGGCTCCCGTGAACATTGGCGACCGATCGAGATTGGCGCGGATAATGTCGTGGCTGCGCTCGTTCGTGCGGGTGATGGCGCAGGCGAGCTGCGGATTCGCGCGCGCTGTCGCCAGCGGCGACATCGTCCATGGATCCGCGTCTGAGCGCTGCTCGTCGAGCCGCGCCCAGTCGATGGTGCGCCCGTCAAGGCGCGGTGGAGTTCCCGTCTTGAGGCGAGCCATCGGCAGCGCGGCGTCGCGCAGCTGGCCCGCCAGCCGGTGGGCGGCGTGTTCGCCCAGCCGGCCTCCCTCGAGACGCTCCTCGCCCCGGAACAGGCGCCCGCCGAGAAAAGTCCCCGTGCACAGGACGATGCCCCGGGCGCGCAGCCGCGATCCATCTCCGAGGAGCAAGCCCGAGACGCGCCCGCCCTCGAGGACCAGCTGCGCCGCCTCGCCTTCGATCACCTCGAGGCCCTCGTGCGCGGCAAGCATGCGCTGGATAGCCGCCTTGAACAACGACCGGTCGGCCTGGACGCGGGGACCCCAGACGGCGCTGCCCTTCGAGCGGTTGAGCATGCGGTAGTGGACCGCCGCCGCATCGGCCGCACGGGCGATCAAGCCATCGAACGCGTCGACTTCACGCACCAGGTGGCCCTTGCCGAGGCCGCCAATGGCAGGATTGCAGCTCATCGCGCCGACGGTGGACCGGCTGAACGTGACCAGGGCCACGCGCGCGCCCATGCGCGCCGCGACCGCCGCCGCTTCGCAGCCTGCGTGGCCGCCTCCGACGACGACGACATCGAATTCACGCATAACGGGCCGTGCGATAGGATTTGCCGCGCGGGTGGTCAAAGGCTGCGTAGTGTTTCACGTGAAACAGTCACTTGCCGATGCAGAAGCGGCCAAACAACGCATCGAGCATGTCCTCGGTCGCGGCGCGTCCGGTCAGGCGGTCGAAGGCCAGACGGGCCGCGCGCAGCCGCTCGGCCAGCACGAGCGGGTCGCTGAAAGAAGCGGCGTCCGCCAGGGCGTCCGCCGCCACCTCGACGAGTTCCCGCTGGCGCCGGCCCAGGGCCATCTCCCCGGGCTTGGGCATCGCGGAGCGCGCGTGCCCGGCGAGGGCGTGCTTGAGGTCATCGATGCCCTCGCCGGTCCGGGCCGAGACGCGATTGCGCGGTGCGCGCTTGCGGGCCCGCTCGGCGAGGTCGCAGCGCGCCTCGATCTCCCACGCGCCTGCCGGCCCTTCACCTTCCGGACCCAGCCACAGGACGCAGTCGGCAGCCTCGATTTCCGCCTGCGCCCGGGCGATGCCGATGCGCTCGACACCATCATCCGTCTCGCCGCGCAGACCCGCCATGTCGACGAAGGTGAACGGCACGCCGTCGATGGCCGCATGGCGCAAGAGGACATCGCGTGTCGTTCCGGGCAGCGGCGTGACGATCGCCGCCTCCGCGTCCACTAACCTATTGAACAGCATTGACTTTCCGGAGTTGGGGGGACCCGCCAGGGCCACCCGGTAGCCTTCGCGGAGGACTTCGGAACCAGGCGCCGCCAGGGCCTCGCGCAGGTCTTCCGACAAAGCGGACAGCGCCTCGCCGAACGCGCCATCCAGGCCTCCCACGTCGCCCTCGTCATCGAAATCGAGCACTGCCTCGACGCGGGCCGCCAGCGATAAGAGCCGCTCGCGCCAGCCCTCGACCTTGCGCGACAACGCCCCGCCGGCGAGGCCAAGCGCCGCTCGCCGTTGCAGCTCCGTCTCCGCCGCCACGAGATCGGCCAGGCCCTCGACCTGCAGCAGGTCGATCTGCCCGTTGGCGAACGCGCGGCGGGTGAACTCACCCGGCTCGGCCAGCCTGAACCCTTTGATTTTGCTCAATTCGTTGTAGACAGCGTCGACGATCGCCCGGCCCCCGTGCAGCTGCAGCTCGGCGCAGTCTTCGCCCGTCTCGGACTTCGGCCCGGGAAACCACAGCACGAGCGCCTGGTCGAGCAGGCTGCCGTCCGCGGCCCTCAGGCTCGCGAGTTTCGCCTCGCGCGGCTTGGGCAACTTGCCGCACAGTCGCTCCAGCGAATGACCCGCCCCGGGGCCGCTCACCCGAACGACCGCGATGGCTGCCGGCGGGGCGCCGCTGGAAAGCGCAAAGATGGTGTCCATGGCGTTGCTAAACGAACCCTACTCGTCGGCCTTCGGCGTTTCGGGCTCGCGAGCCGCGTTCGCCTTGCCCGCTCCTTCGACGAAATTCTGGAAGATTTTAAGGCCCATCTGCCCCATCGGGGCCAGCTGCTTGGCGTACTGGTCGAGCT
Organism: Croceibacterium sp.; assembly: GCA_035494275.1. GTDB lineage: Bacteria > Pseudomonadota > Alphaproteobacteria > Sphingomonadales > Sphingomonadaceae > Croceibacterium_B. The sequence continues at coordinate 4,202 of DATJHD010000253.1, read as the reverse complement.
GATCGATGTTCGACACGCCCTTCATCGCCCTCGCCAGCGTCTCGACGTAAGCCGCGTTCGCCTTCTCGATGTCGGGAAGCCCCATGAAGCGGCGCGCTTCGTCGGGCGTGCAATCGATCTCAATGTGCACCTTCATGGCCTTGCCCTTTCGCCAAAAACGCCGTCCCTCCCTTGCGGAACGCGCGCCGATACGTAGCGTAGGGCGAGCAGCCATACGCGGGGAGGTTCCTATATGAGCGAGACGGTCAGCATTTCCACCCTCGACGGCACCGGCCGCTTCGATTGCTATCTCGCCCGGCCCGCCGGCAAGCCGCGCGCGGCCATCGTGGTTATCCAGGAGATCTTCGGAGTTAACGCCGGCATCCGCCGCAAGTGCGACAGGCTCGCCGAAGGCGGCTACCTCGCGCTCGCTCCGGACCTGTTCTGGCGGGTCGAACCCCATGTCGAGCTCGACCCCGATATTGAGGACCAGTTCGCCAAGGCGCTGGGCCTGATGGGGCAGTTCGACCAGGACGAGGGTGTAAGCGATATCGAGGCGACGATCAAATATGCCCGCAATTCCGAAGGTTGCAGCAAGGTCGGCGCCGTCGGCTACTGCCTCGGCGGGCGCCTCGCCTACATGACCGCGGCGCGCACCGATGCCGATGCCAGCGTCGGCTACTACGCGGTCGGCATCGACAACCTGCTCAGGGAAAAGCATGCCATCGCCCGCCCGCTGATGCTCCACATCGCGGGTGCCGATCACTTCGTTACGCCCGAAGTCCAGAAAGCCATGCACGCCGGCCTCAACGACCACCCCAAGGTCACGTTGTGCGACTACCCCGGCCTCGACCACGGCTTTGCGACCGAGATCGGCAGGCGCCGCAACGAGCAAGGCGCCGAGCTCGCCGACAAGCGCACAGCCGAGTTTTTCGCCGAGCACCTCGGCTAGATGCGCAACCTCGCCCCCTGGCGGAGCTCCGCCAACCTGTCGGGCCGCCTGTTCGTCCCTTGCCTGGTGCTCTTGCTGGCGATCGGCGCCGCAGCATGGTCGCCGGCGCGCTGGTCACTGGTGCTGTGGCTCCCCTTATTGGCGATCGCCGTGTACGATATCCTCCAGCGCCACCACACGCTGTGGCGCAATTATCCGCTCGCTGCGCGAATCCGCTGGGGCATGGAAGACCTGCGGCCGTTCGCGCGGGCGTACTTCATCGAATCGGATCTGGAAGGCCGGCCGTTCAACCATGACCAGCGGACGCTGGTCTATGCCCGCGCGAAAGGGCAGCTCGATGCGCATCCATTCGGCACCGAGCTCGACGTCTATTCGTCCGAATACGAATGGCTCGGCCACTCGATGGTGCCCAACGAGAAGGCGGAAGCAGAGTGGCGGGTTACGGTCGGATCCTCCCAGTGCACGGCGCCCTACTCCGCCGCCTTGCTCAACATCTCGGCGATGAGCTTCGGCGCGCTCTCGGCCAACGCCATCATGGCGCTGAACAAGGGCGCGGCGCTGGGCGGGTTCTATCACGACACGGGCGAGGGCGGCCTGTGCCGCTATCACCGCTCCCACGGCGGCGACCTCGTTTGGGAGATCGGCAGCGGCTACTTCGGCTGCCGGGACGGCTGGGGCCAGTTCGACCCCGCAAAATTCGCCGAGACGGCACAGATCGACCAGGTCAAGATGGTCGAGATCAAGCTCAGCCAGGGGGCCAAGCCGGGGCACGGGGGCGTGTTGCCTGCGGCCAAGGTCAGCCGCGAGATCTCCGACGCACGCGGCGTGCCCCAGGGGCAGGACTGCGTCTCGCCGGCGGCCCATTCGACGTTCTCGACCCCGATCGAGCTGCTCGAATGGGCGGCCAGGCTGCGCGAACTATCGGGCGGCAAGCCGGTCGGCGCGAAGTTCTGCGTGGGGCAGCCGCATGAAGTCTTCGCGCTGATGAAGGCGATGCTCGAGACGGGCATCCGGCTCGACTTCATCACCGTGGACGGCGCAGAGGGCGGTACGGGTGCCGCCCCTGTGGAGTTGTCGAATTCAATGGGAATGCCGCTGCGCGAAGGCCTGATCATGGTTCGCAATGCGCTCGTCGGTTGCGGTCTCAAGGGCGAAACGAAGATCGCCGCCGCCGGAAAAGTCCACTCCGGTGCCAGCATGGCCAAGAATTTCGCACTTGGCGCCGACTGGTGCAACGCCGCGCGCGGCTTCATGTTCGCGCTCGGCTGCGTGCAGTCGATGCGCTGCCACACCGACACTTGTCCCACCGGCGTGGCGACCCAGGACATTACCCGCCAGCGCGGCCTGGTAGTCGAGGACAAGGCCGGCCGCGTCGCGCGCTTCCAGCGCCAGACGCTGATGGGCCTCAGGGAAATGGTCATCTCGATGGGCCTGGACTCCCCCTGGGACATCAAGCCCCATCACGTCCGCGAGCGCGTGAACGCCGTCCGCTCGGACGCCATCGACCGCATCTATGATTTTCTCCAGGAAGGTGAACTGCTCGAAGCCGGCGAGGGAACGGCCTATGCCCGGCACTGGAAAGCGGCCCGGGCGGACAGCTTCAAACCCGCTTCCTGAGACGGCTCAACGCTGCCTTGCGAGCCAGGCGACGAGCGCGGCGCGTTCGCCGGCATCGGCGATGCCGAAGAAGCTCATCGCATTGTGCGGGACCACATGCTGCGGATCGGCGATATAGGCGTCGAGCCTCTCGCGGGTCCATGTCTTGCCGTCGGCAGCGAAGGCTTTCATCGCCGGAGAATAGGCATAGCCCGGCAAGGACGCGACCTTGCGGCCAACGATGCCTTTAAGGAGCGGCCCTTCCGCGCCCTTTTCCGCCGGATCGACCGAATGGCAGGCATAACATTTCTGAAACGCCTGCTCGCCGGCGTCCCCGGTGGACGCCTTGGCCGGGGTTCTTGCGGCGATGCTCCCGGCGACGGCAAGCGACAGGCCCGCCACCGCGGCCGCCATCACGAACGAGGCAGGCTTCACCGGCGGACGGTCACCAGGACCAGACGATCGAGCCCCGACTCGGGAAGATATACCTCGCTGCCGCGGCCGAGGATCTGGCGCACGCCCGCTTCGGCCGCGCTACCGGGCATAGCGCCGGTGAATTGCTGTGTCGCCGGATCGAACCGCAGGGTCTCGTTCGTGCCCCAGTTGCTGACCCAGACCTTGTCGCTCGGGTCGACGTACACCGCATAGGCGCGCGGAGCGGACCCGGGCAGCCGCCACTGGTCCCATGTCCCGCTCGCGGGATGATAGCGATAGAGCTTGCCGCTGTTCCATCCGCTGATCCAGAGGTCACCCTTCGAATCGGACCACACCCGGCGAAGGCCTGCGTTCGCGTCCGGGGGATCGATCAGCGTCACCGTGCCATCGGCGCGGTTGACGTGCGCGAGGTGGCTTGCAGCCAGCGACACATACCAGATCTCGCCGTCGGGCGTGCCGGTGATGCCGTAGGGGCCTCGCCCATCCGGGTCCTTGAAAACCTCGACCTTGCCGCCGCCGGGCGGAACGCGCCCATAGATGCCGTTCTGGCCGGTGAACCAGAACGTCCCGTCGGCCGCGAAGGCACCGGTGTTGAGGTTGGTGTAGCCGCTGTCCTCCGGCAGCTTCCACACATCGATCTTTTCCGTCTTCGGATCGTAGCGGACGATGGCGTTCTGGCCGCCATCGGTGATCCATGCGGTGCCGTCCTTCGCCTGGACCACCCCGTGCGGCGCCGAGCTGGGCCCCAGCGGGACCTGGCGCACCTTGCCGCTGGCGATGTCGATGATGCCCAGCGCTCCCTGCTGCTGGGCGGTGTACCATATCTGCCCGGGCGGACCCGGCGCCGCGTCGTGCGGATGCGCGCCCGAAGGCACGTCGAACACGCGCTTTTCGAATGCCGCAGGGCTCGCCGCCTCCGCCTGGACGGGTTGGGCGCGGCTGCAGGCGGGCGCCAGGAGGGCGGCGGTGACGGCCAGAAGCGAGAGTCTCGGCATGACTTGGGGGGTTCCTCTTCCCGCTCCGAATCTATGCTTTTAGGAGACGCGGGCAAGCGCGATCGTTGGGGGGTCGAGGGAAACCAGCGATGGCTTGCCGCCCCGACAGCCGCGCGTGCTTGTCGTCAAGGTTCATGTTATAGCGGCGGCGGAGGGAGGATCCGATGGCACGAAGGTCCCTGGCGATGGCCTGCGGCATGGCGCTGCTTGCCGCTCTCTCCGCCCAGGCCGCGAACGGTCAGGTC
>DATJHD010000252.1:0-2631 GCA_035494275.1 Croceibacterium sp. | reverse complement strand
ACAAGGAGCGGGTGGTGCCCGTGATCCCCGAGCTCGACGACCTCCTGCGGGATTGGATGCTCGCGGCCGCAGACCTCCTCAACCGCCGCGCGCCGCTGGTCGAGCAGAAGAGTGGGAAGCCGCTCACCCGGAAGATGATCGCCGAGCGCACCCGGGCATGGGGCAAGGCGGCGCGGGTGGGGCAGTGTACGCCCCACCGCTTCCGGCATTCCTTCGCGACGATGATGCTCGAGCGCGGCGGGGATATCCGCGACGTGCAGGAGGCGCTCGGCCACGAGGACATCGCGACGACCGCGCTATACACAAAGGTCACTAATCAGAAGCTCGTCGACGCCGTCATGCGGCTGTCTCGGCGCATACCCATAACCGACAGCACAGACGCCGGGGTTACAGGCCCGAGTTCTGTACCTGCCCCATCGGAGGATCCGTGAGCGTCCCACAACTACTTGAAAAGAAAGAAATAGCACCAGAGAGTGCCTGTAAGCCGGGAATTGTGCGTCCCGGTGTCAGCGGATTTTCCACTCTGGATCGGCCAACGATTTCGCGCGTTTGCAATACATTCCCACCGTCGATTGGGCCGCCGAGTCCTGTACCTCACGAAGATGCTGTAAGTCCCGGCTTCCCTGCGCCAGTCCTCACGCTCCCCGCCTACTACCTCGAGCCTGACCTCGACGCGCCGCTGATCTCTCCCGACCAGCTCGACCGGCGCGGGCGCGCGATGGTCTGCCGGGACGAGGACGGGGTCGTGGTCAAGCGGATCGTCTACCGGGCGACATGGTGCCCGCATGGGCGGCCGTTCAAGGTGGCGCGGGGATGATGTCCCGCGAGCAGGCCCGGATCCTGGCCGAGCACGTCGCGGCCGCGCTCCCCGCCTCCGAGCGCAAGCGCCTGAAGGCGATTCACGTCGTCACCCGCCTGCACTCAGGGATGCTGACGATCCGCTGTCATTTCGTGAGCCAGACGGCCGAGGACCCGGAACCCTACGTGTTCCCGGTGAGTGAGCTGCGCTAATGGACTGGCTCACGGGCGGTCTAACGGTGCTCGCGATGGAGCTGATCGGCCGGCGCCTACTGGCAGGGCTGGGCGGTCGGGCTCGCGAATCAAGTCTGCTGGTTCTACCTCGTGATCGACCGGCCGCGCTCGTGCGCTGGCGGCGGGACGCGGCGTGAGCTACACCGACGACCGGGTCACGCTCCACGCCGGGGACGCGCTGACCGTGCTCCGCACGCTGCCGGCTGAGTCCGTCCAGACGTGCATCACGAGCCCGCCGTACTGGGGGCTCAGGGACTACGGCACGGCGACGTGGGAGGGCGGGGAGGCTGGGTGCGATCACAAGCGGCTCGCCTACCCAGCGGATCGAGAAACGCCAGGCGGGCGGGGCGGCTCAATGCCTATGTCAGAGACGCCATACCGCGACACCTGCGGCAAGTGCGGCGCCCGCCGGATCGACGCGCAGCTCGGCCTCGAGGCGACGCCGGAGGAGTATGTCGCCGCGATGGTCGCGATCTTCCGCGAGGTGCGGCGCGTGCTGCGCGCGGATGGGACGTGCTGGCTCAATTTGGGGGATTCGTACACGAGCGGCGGCCGAGCAGACTTCGGCCCGCTCAATGGCGCCGATAAACAAGCAACGCAGGCTTCCATCAAGTCCACGCCTAGGGCTGGGCAGCCGCCCGGCCTCAAGCCCAAAGATCTCGTCGGCATCCCCTGGCGCGTCGCCTTCGCGCTGCAAGCCGACGGCTGGTATCTCCGCTCCGACATCATTTGGGCGAAGCCGAACCCGATGCCGGAGTCGGTGACCGACCGGCCGACGAAGGCGCATGAATACCTGTTCCTGCTGGCGAAGAGCGAGCGGTATTTCTATGACCTCGAGGCCATACGTGAACCGCTGAAAGAGGGCGCGGACCACGATCGGCCAGTTGGCATCAATCCCATGACCGGCAAGGCCGATAGCAGTAAACGCGAGTTCCATCATGTCATGCGCTCCAATCCCTCCGGCCGCAACCGCCGCTCCGTCTGGACCATCGCGACGGCGCCCTATCCCGAAGCCCACTTCGCCACGTTCCCGCCGGATCTCGTGAAGCCGTGCGTGCTCGCGGGCACGAGCGAGCGCGGGGCGTGCGCGGCGTGCGGGGCACCGTGGGAGCGGGTGGTGGAGCGGAAGGGCTACGAATTCACGGATGGGATCACGCCGAAGGGCGAGGCGCGGCAGGGCATGGCGCTGCAGTCAAAGCGCACCGGGCTGCATGAGACGGGATGGCAGAATCAAGAAGCGCCCACGGCCACCACGACCGGCTGGCGCCCCACCTGCCGCTGCGAGGCCGACACGGTGCCCTGCGTAGTCTTGGACCCGTTCTCAGGCTCAGGCACGACGCTCTATGTCGCGAAGGAGCTGGGCCGGCGCGCGGTCGGCATCGAATTGAATCCGGCGTATATCGGCTTGGCGGCGAATCGGCTGCGGCAAGGCGTGCTGCTATGACTCCTGCTCACGCGGACGCGGCATGGCTAGGCATCCCAGCAGCGGCACGGGTCGGTGATCACGATCTTCTCGCCCTCGGGGAGCGAGGGGTCGTAGTACCCGACCACTTTCCCGCAGTCGTCGCAATGCTCGGGCTCCCGTTTCTCCTCACGCGG
>DATJHD010000251.1:0-2449 GCA_035494275.1 Croceibacterium sp. | reverse complement strand
TACCGGCGGAAAGCTCCACGCGAAGGGGTCCTCTTGGGTCAGAAATTTTCGCCTGCCTTCGCGGGCGCGCGGAGGCACCCCGGCAAAGCTGGCGCGCCCCTAACATCGCCTTTGCTGCGATGCAACCCGAGTCCGGAAACGGGCGTGAAGCTTAGCGCCGGCCCGGCGGTGACCTTCCCATCCAGCCGCGTTCGCGGATGCTGCCGACATGGCTGGCGCTCACGCCGAGGCGCCTGCCGTCCGGCAAGACCACGCGCCAGACGCGGCCTTCGCGCTCGACCCCGGCAACAGCCGCATCGGCCACCCAGCGACCGCGATGAATGCGGCAGCCGTCGATTTTCGCGACTTGGGCGAGGGCGTCTCCGAAGCGACCTGGCAGGAGCGTGGACCGGCCGTTGGCCAGGAGCACGCGGACGTAATGATCCTCCGCCTCGATCGCCCAAGTCTGCGCGTCGGCGAAGGCCAGAGGCCCCCGTGCATGGTCGGAAGGCTGAGGGGGACCGCCGTGCGCGGCGACAAGACCGCGTCGGGTCGGACTGAAATGGCGCACGGCGACTGTGCACGCGACGCCGCTCACCAGGCTGATCGCCACCGCCGAGAGATAGATTCTCAGGTACTCGTTCCACGCCTGGGCGGGTGTCATGCCGAGAGCGATGCGCGTCTCGAAAGGCAAAGACAGGTTGAGCACGAGGGCGCCGATGGCAATGGCAAGCGTCCAGCCTCCGCGCTTCGAGAGGAGCGACAGCCACACGTGCCACTTCATCGCATTCCACACGATGAGCGCCGTCCAGAACGCGAAGCGGGGCCCAAGCTCGATCCTGTGCGTGCCGAACGCGCCGCCGAGCGAGGCGATGACGATCAGCGCGGCATAGATGGCAAGCGCCAGGCCCAGTCCATCGCGCGAGGCGCGTTTCGCGTCGGTCGGAGCGCGATCCGCGAATTGGCCGTTGTCCGCATTCGCCGACGTCATGTTAGCCGGAGCCGTCATCAAGGCAGGCTGGCACTCCGGCCGGCCTGCCGCAAGGCCAAACGTCGGGAGGTGTTTCATGCAGGTTCGACTTCTGATCGCCCTTGGCAGCGGAGCTCTGCCCGCCGCCGTCGCGCTGGCTCAGTCGCAACCGGCCGGTGCTCCGCCGAGCCGCGATCCGGCAGCCATCACCAGGGCGCAAGCCCAAGCCATGGAAAAGCTGAAGTTCATGAACGGGGAATGGCGGGGGCCGGCCGTGACGCAGACCGCTCAGGGCCCGCGCAGGGTCATGCAGGCCGAAAGGATCGGTCCGATGCTGGGCGGGACCATCAAGGTCATCGAGGGCCGCGGGTTCGTCGATGGCCGGAACGTCGGCTTCAACGCGTTCGGCGTGGTTTCCTACGACGTTTTCAGGCAGGCTTACGAGTTCCGGACCTATGCTCAGGGCTATGCCGGGACATTCCCGTTCGAGGCAACGCCGAACGGTTACGTCTGGAGCACTCCCGCTGCCGGCGGCAAGGTCCGCTATACCGCGACGATCACCGCCGACAGCTGGAACGAGGTCGGCGACCTTGTCGTCGAAGGCCAGCCGCCGGTACGCATCTTCGAGATGAACCTGAAGCGCATCGGCGACAGCGACTGGCCCGAAGCCGGTGCGCTCACCTCCGGCTAACCGCCCGCCGTTCCCGTTTCTGGCGAGGACGGGGCGTAGGCAGCCGCGTTACCCTTGGCGCAACTGTAAACCAGCCGCTCATTGGGCTGCGCGGGAAGGAGCGCGAGCAGGGCGGCCTGGTCGGAACCCAGCTTGCGCGCGGCGTCATCACCGGCGCCGCAAGCCGGCGGCTGGTATTCGGCGCGGGCCTTGCGGACTTGCTCGATCTGGTCCTGATTGAGAAGGTAGCGGTCCATCCGATACTCGCCGCTTTGCGGATCGAAGCTGTTTACCGCCACGTTCGATTCGTCGGACGGCGCGAGCACGCGGGTCCACGTGCCGCCCTGCAGGCCATATTGCGTGCGGCCGTTGACGCACCCGTCGTTCCGCCACTCCAGCGGCACGGTGGGATTGGCCGGGCCGATTACCCGGCTCCGCTGGGGCTCAAGCGTGCAGACGAGGGCGCCGGAGGACTGCGGCGTAGGGATCGCGCCGGTTTCGTTGGCCGACATTTCGCTGCGCAGGCGATCCTGCAGGCGTTCGTCCGCCTGGTCGAGCGAAGGTCTCGTGAACCAGGCGATGCCGGAGCCGATCAAAGCCACCGCCGCCACCGCTCCGCCGATCTTCGCGCGCCTTCCTTCGCCTTCCTCGTATGAGAGCCAGGCGAAGCCGCCGGCGCCGAAAGCGAGGAGCAGCAACACGAGAGCCAGGGCCATGCCATTGTCGCGCTCGTCGAGGATCTGGAAGTCGACCTTGCGCTGCTCGGCCTCGCGCCGCTGGGCGAGCGCCTGTTCCTCGGCCTGCGCCTTGGCCTGGGCCGCGGCTTGCTG
>DATJHD010000250.1:0-13012 GCA_035494275.1 Croceibacterium sp. | reverse complement strand
GGTCCCTACCGGCTTGTGCAGCGCGTCGACCACGAAGACTTCCCAGAACTCGGTCGGGAGCTCGTCGTGCTCGCGCAGGTAATCGATGAGGTCGCCGACGGTCATGTGCTCGGGCACCGCGACGAACTCGCGCTGCATCAGGCGGCCCGCGGTCTCCTCCGGGTAGGCCAGCGCGCTCTCGATCGCCGCGCGGTCCTCCGGCTCCATCTCGGCGAGGATCGCGCGCTGGTCCTCGGGCTCGAGGTCCTCGAGCAGCTGGACGGCATCATCGGTGTCGAGCTGCTCGGCGATGTCGGCGACCGCGGCGTGCGGCAGGGCCTCGATCATGTCCTCGCGGACATAATCGTTGAGCTCGGCGATGACGTCCGGGGTCAAAAGGTCGGTAATCGCCTTGGCGAGGCCCGTGCGCTCGTCATGGTCGAGCAGCTCGAGCAGGTCGGCGATGTCGGCCGGGTGGAGCGGTTCGACGAGCTCGTAGGCGCGGCTTTCGTCATGCGCTTCGAGCGCCTCCATGACGGCGCGGACGAATTCGGGCTTGAGCCGGTTCTCCTCGTCGAGCTCGTCGCCCTCCTCGGGCGGGGCGGCGTCGGGCGCCAGCTCGTCGATCTCGGTCTCGGCCATCGCGGGCTTCCTATGCCGGTGGCGGGCAAAAGCAAGCGCAGGGTGACAATGCCCAAACGAGAGCTATATCGACCCCTCCCCACTCAGGAGACTTGCGATGGCCAACGACACTCTCACCCTAACGCTCGACGCCGGCAACGGGCAGGGCGGCGACGTGGTCATCAAGCTGCGTCCCGACCTGGCTCCCGGCCATGTCCAGCGCATCACGGACCTTGCGACGGAAGGCTTTTACGACGGTGTCGTTTTCCACCGGGTCATCCCCGGCTTCATGGCCCAGGGCGGCGATCCGACCGGCACCGGCATGAGCGGCAGCGACAAGCCCGACCTCAAGGCCGAGTTCAACAACGAGCCGCACGTTCGCGGCACCTGCTCGATGGCGCGCACCCAGGTGCCCGACAGCGCCAACAGCCAGTTCTTCATCTGCTTCGACGACGCCCGCTTCCTCGACCGCCAGTACACGGTGTGGGGCCAGGTGGTGAGCGGGATGGAGCATGTCGACGCGCTGCCCAAGGGCGAGCCCCCGCGCGAGCCGGGCAAGATCGTCAAGGCGACGGTGAGCTGACGCCTGCCGCGAACCGTTCGCCCGGTCAGGAGGCGTAGTACACGCCCAGCGTGAAGCCGATCACGCGGCCGCAGAACGGGATCGCCATCCACAGCAGCAGCGACAGCGTGGCCGAGAGCTTGGCTCCGAGGGGAATGGCCCCGCCGGGCTGGCCCCAGAGGTCGATGTCCTTGCTGAAGTGGAAGTGGAACACGAGCATATTCACGCCCGCGAGCAGCATCAACGCATCCTTGGTCAGGAAGTAGGGGTTGACCATGTAGCTCGTCGCCTTGCTGACGAACAGAAGCCCGCCGCTGACGAGCGCGACGGCGAAGGCGATCCAGGTCAGTGGCAGGGTGTCCCGCTCCATCGCCTGCACCGACTTGCCGCGCGAGGTAATGCCCAGGAGCCTGAGATCCATCGCCGCGACGCAGCCGATCACGGTGACGATCGCGATGACGTGGATCGTCTCGAGTGTCGGGAACATCCACTCCGAACCGGCAATGGTCGTGCCGAGAGTGGAGTTCTCCAGCGACCGCCACAGGGGGCCTTCAACGATAACCATCCCGAACTCTCCTCAGATGGGGGCGTAGGCGATCCAGCGACCGCCGGCGATGACGAGCATCCACAGCACGATGAGCGCGGTCGCTCCGCTGCGCAGGGTGGCATGGCCCGAAGAAGAGACCTCCCACGACGCCATCCGCTCTCTGATGCCCGATTGAAGCAGGAGCGTCCCCAGTGCGCCGACCACCAGCAGGATCATCTTGGTCCAGAAGACGGGGTTGGTCAGGTTGCGGACCGGTTCGGCGACGACCAGGATCACGCCGCTGAGCACGATGACCGCCAGCGACGACCAGATCCACGGCCGATAGCGGCGGTACGCCGCCTCGAGGTTCTGGTCCCTTCCGCTCAACCCGAGCACGCGCAGGCCGAGCAGCAGGCTCGAGCTGAACAACGCGGCGATCCCGAGGATGTGCAGCGTCTGAAAGAGCGGAATCGCGTAGAAGTGGCTCTGCAGCCACAACGAGAACGAGGAATCCGCAAGGCCCAGCGAGAATTCGGCGAGCCGCGTCGATCGCAGCAATTCGGCGCCGTTGAAGATCAGGTCACCAATCGACATCGTCCATCCCCTGTCACCGGCGGCGGCGCCTGGTGGCGATGCCTCGACCGGGTTCAGGCGATGAAGATGACTTTGTCCGAAATTGCCGGCATTGACGCAAATCAATCGCGGCGATCGGCTACAGACCGGCCTCGATCAGCCAGTCGTGGAAGATGCGGACCTGCCGGTTCTCCAGGTCCATCGGGCGGCAGACGAACCAGTAGCTGTAGGGGCTCTGCACCTTTATATCGAACAGCTGGGCCAGGCGTGGATCGTTGGCGCGCTTGAGGTGATCGTCGTGCATCATGGCGATGCCGAGGCCTTGCGCGGCGGCCTCAAGGATCAGCGGGCCGGAATCGAAATGATCGATCGCCGCCGGCTGCAAGCGCGGCATCCCGATCGCCGCCTTCCACGCATCGAAGCTCTGCGGCAGGTCGCTGTGGATGAGAAAGGTCTGCTTCTCGAGCGTCTCGATCCGCGGATTGGGCCCCAGCTCCTCGGCGAGAGCGCGGCTGCAGATCGCGTGCACCATGTTGTGATCGAGTTGCACCGCATGCAATCCCGGCTCCGGCCGGGTTGTCAGGAGAATAGCGGCGTCGAGCGTATCGCCGACCCGATCGATGAGGTGCGGCGCGGTGTCGATGTCGATGTGCAGGCGCGGGTGCAGGCGCCGCAATTCGGGCAGGCGAGGGAACAGCCGCTGGGTGCTGAACAGCGGCGGCACGCCGAGCCGCAGCCGCAGCAGCTGGATGTTCTCGGACTGGTTTTCGACGGCGGCGGCGAGCGCGTCCATATGCGGATGCACCGCGTCGTAGAAGAAGCGGCCTTCGTCGGTCAGCTTCATCGTCTGGCCGGAGCGCGAGAACAGCTTCTTGCCGGTGAAATCCTCAAGATTGCCGATTCGCCGCGACAGCGCCGACGGACTGAGGCCGAGCTCGGCTGCCGCTGCCCGCGCCGAGCCGAGGCGAACGGTGCGCATGAACGCTTCCAACGCGCGCAAGGGAGGAAGACGGCGAGTGGCCATGCGCGATCCTGTTCAGGATTTTGCAACACCTGTCGAGGGGCAGGGGAGATTATTTGCCGCCCGCATGCTCGCGCCGTTTCGGCTGATGGAGGCGCAGGCGCGTCACGTGGGTCTCGTCGCCGGCCGTCACCTCGATCCGCCAGCCGCTCGGATGGGCGAGGATCGTGCCGGGCCGGGGCACTTCGCCGGCGAGCACGAAGGCGAGGCCGCCCAGCGTATCGACCGCCTCCTCGACCTCGGTCAGGCGCGGGTCGCCGACGATCTGCGCCACGTCGTCGAGCTCAGCCCTGGCGTCGGCGTCCCACATGCCCTCGCCGATGGCCGAGATGAGGGCGACCGGGGCCTCGTCGTGCTCGTCCTCGATGTCGCCGACAATCTCCTCGACGAGGTCCTCGATGGTGATGATCCCGTCGGTTCCCGAGAACTCGTCGACGACGATGGCGAGGTGCGTGCGATGCGTGCGCATGTCGGCCAGCACGTCGAGAGCGCCGCGTGCCTGCGGCACGTAAAGCGGCTGGCGCATCAGCGTGGTCCAGTCCTCGGGCGGAGTGAGGCCGGTCGCAATGATCGCGAAAACGTCGCGCAGGTGCATCATGCCAATCACTTCGTCGAGCGTGCCGCGAAAGACCGGCATGCGTGAGTGGCCGTGCTCGGCGAATTGCGCGACGAGCTCGTCCCACGTGGCGTCGGCGGAAATGGCTACGATGGCGCTGCGCGGAATGGCCACGTCGTCGGCGTCGTGCTCGCTGAAGTGGAGCAGGTTGCGAAGCATGGTGACCTCGAGCGGCGAAAGGTCGCCCTCGGTCGCTGCCTCGTCACCGGTGGCCTGCTCGTCCTCGTGCTCGTCGATCGCTTCCTCGAGCTGGGCGCGCAGCGAGGTGTCGGCGTCGCCGTTTTCGAAAAGCTTGCGGATCGCCTTCAGCAGGCCGCCGCTACTGTCCGCGTCTCCGTGCTGGGAGTCGCCGGATCTGGAATGGTCGGGCATCGCCCTTTCTCTACCCCTGTCCTTGGTCGCGCCCCTCATATGGGTCCGGCACCCCGATCAGCGCAAGCGCCTTCACTTCCAGCGCCTCCATCGCCTCGGCCTCTTCGGTTCCGAGCTCGTGATCGTGGCCGGCGAGGTGGAGCAGCCCGTGAACCACGAGGTGCGCCGCGTGCTGCTCGACGGAAATCCCCTTGTCGGCGGCCTCGCGGGCGCAAGTCTCAAAGGCGAGGGCGACGTCACCGAGGAGGACCGGCGGCCCCTCCGGCGACAGCCCGAGCAGTTCGGCGCGCTGCAGCATGGGAAACGAGAGCACGTTGGTCGGCTTGTCGCGGTCTCGCCATTGGCTGTTGAGCGCGCGCAGCTCGTCGTCACAGGTGAAGAGGATGCTCGCGGCAAGCCTTGGACTGGCCAGCTCCGGCGTGACAGCGATCAGCGAGGCGGCGCACCGAATGGCAATGGCCTCCCACTGTCCGGCCGGCCAGGGCTCCTCGATAGCGACCTCGAGTTCCACTGCGGCTCAGGCGTCCTTGCCCTCGTACGCCTCGACGATCCGGCCGACGACGGGGTGACGAACCACGTCGGCAGCGGAGAAACGGGTCACGGCGATACCCTCCAGGCCTGAAACCCTGCCTACCGCATCGGCAAGCCCGCTGCGCTCGTGGCCGCCGGGAATGTCGACCTGCTTCGGGTCGCCGCAAACGACCATCCGGCTGCCCTGGCCGAAGCGGGTGAGGAACATCTTCATCTGCTCGGGCGTGGTGTTTTGCGCCTCGTCGAGAATCACGAACGCATCGCTAAGGGTGCGCCCGCGCATGAAGGCGATCGGGGCGATCTCGATTTCACCCGAGGCGATCCGGCGGTCGACCTGCTCGGGCGGCATGCAGTCGTACAGCGCGTCATAGAGGGGACGCAGGTAAGGATCGACCTTGTCCTTCATGTCACCTGGCAGGAACCCGAGCCGTTCGCCGGCCTCGACCGCCGGGCGGCTGAGGATGAGCCGCTGCACGCTGCCGGTGATCAGCTGGCTGACCGCCTGGGCGACGGCAAGGTAGGTCTTGCCGGTGCCGGCCGGACCCAGGGCGAAGATGATGTCCTTGCTGGCCAGCTGGCGCATGTATTCCGCCTGCATCGCGCTTCGCGGAACGATCGTCTTGCGGCGCGTGCGGATCATGATCGGCGGCTGCTTCGTCTCGCCGGTGATGATGCCCTCGAGGGTGGGCTCGCCCGACATCGCGATGAGCGATTCGATGGTGCCCGAATCCAGTTCCTGCCCGGTCAGCAGGCGTTCGTGCATGGCCTTGAGCACGTCGCGCGCGCGGGCGACATCGTCTTCCGGCCCCTCGATGACGATCTTGTTGCCGCGCGCGCCGATGTACACCCCGAGGCGGTTTTCGAGCTGGACGAGGTTGGCGTCGAATTCGCCGAACAACGTTCCGAGCACCGCCTGTTCCTCGAACGCGATTTCGGCCCGGGCGCGGCGAGCGGAATCGCGGCGATCCTCGGGATGGCTTAGCGCCGCCTGGCTGTCGGCGCGATCGGGTTTACGAGCCATGCGCTCCTTTCATCGGCGCGGCCCGGTGGCCGGCTGCGAGGAAGATAGGCTCATGGAACATGCGCGCAACCTGCCGGGCGGCCAGCGGAGCGCTGCCCGCGCCACTTTCCACAGCTGCTGCGGCATAAACGCCGCATGAATGGCCTCCATTCGTCTCGTTCGGTTAACCCGTTGCCGTGAGGTTCAGGATACCCGTCCGAAATCCCGCATTGGGAGGCGAGCGAAAGGAGCATTGACATGCGAAAGCTGATTTTTGCCGCCGTTGCGGCGGCTGCCCTGGTCCCGAGCGGAGCCTCGGCACAAAGCGCGCGTGAAGTCCGCCACGACCAGCGAGAGGTCAACCGTGACCTCGCGCGGGGCCATTACCGGGAAGCGCGCGAGGACCGGAAAGAACTGCGCGAGGACTGGCGAGACTATCGCCGCCGTCACCGGCAGGTGTTCAACCGCCCGGCTTACAGGTGGCCGCGTGGCTATCGCTATACCACCGTGACGGTGGGCACGACGCTCAACGGCGTGTTTTGGGGACCGCGCTACCGGATTGCCAATTACCATACCTATCGCTTGCCCTACCCTGGCCGCCATCGGGCGTGGGTGCGCTACGGCAACGACGTCCTTTTGATCAACACGCGCACCGGCCGCGTGATCACTGTCTACAGGGATTTCTTCTACTAGGAGGTTCCCTAATCACCGGCGGTCGCTCAGGCGGCCGCCGGTACGCGCAAGCACGGCGGCGAGCGAATTGGGACCGGCTGCCGCCAGCTCGACCTCGACCAGGTCGCCGATGGCAGCCTCCCCCTCGAAGAACACCGACTGCAGCCACGGCGATTTGCCGAGCCACTGTCCTGGCTTCTTGCCGGTGCGTTCGACGAGCACGGCGCAGCTCTGGCCGACGGACCGCCGGTTGAAGGCCAGCTGGTCGCGGTTGAGCGCGGCCTGGAGGCGCTGAAGGCGCTCGTCCATGACCTCGCGCGGCACTTTCGCGTCCATCGCCGCGGCTGGCGTGCCGGGCCGGGCGGAGTACTTGAAGCTGAACGCCTGCGCGTAGCCGACCCGGTCGACAAGTTGCAGCGTCGCCGCGAAATCGGCCTCCGTCTCGCCCGGGAAGCCGACGATGAAGTCGCCGCTGATGGCGATGTCTGCGCGGGCGGCGCGGAAACGATCGATGAGCCCGAGGTAGCCTCGCGCCGTGTGGCTGCGGTTCATGGCCGTGAGCACCCGGTCGGAACCGCTTTGCACCGGCAAGTGCAGGTAAGGCATGAGCTTGGCGACCTCGCCGTGCGCGGCGATGAGGCCATCGGTCACGTCATTCGGATGGCTGGTTGTGTATCGAATTCTCTGTAAATCGGGCAGCTTATCAAGCTCCCTTATCAATCCATCGAGGCCAATCGCGGCGCCTTTCGCATCCTCGCCGCGCCATGCGTTGACGTTCTGGCCGAGCAGGGTGATCTCGCGCGCTCCGGCCTCGAGGAGTCTTTGCGATTCCGCCAGCAAATCCTTGAACGGCCGAGAGATTTCCGCGCCGCGCGTGTAGGGCACCACGCAATAGGTGCAGAACTTGTCGCAGCCTTCCTGGACCGTGAGAAAGGCGCTCGGGCCCGACCGCCGCCGGACGCCCAGGGCGGCAAACTTGGCGTTCGCCGGCATGTCCGTGTCGGTCGCCCGCTCGCCGCGCACCGCCTGCTTGATCATTTCCGGCAGCCGATGATAGGCCTGCGGGCCGACCACCACGCTTACGGCCGGCGCGCGGGTCATGATCTCCTCGCCCTCGGCCTGGGCGACGCAGCCGGCCACGGCGATAAGCGGGGCGCGCTCGCCGCAGGCCTTCGCCAGCCGGCCGATGTCGGAATAGACCTTCTCCGCCGCCTTCTCGCGGATGTGGCAGGTATTGAGGACGACGAGGTCCGCGTCTTCGCCCTCTGCCGCGGGAGCCATGCCGTTCTCGGCCAGCAGTTCGCCCATGCGCTCGCCATCGTAGACGTTCATCTGGCAACCGAAGCTTTTGACCCTGAAGGTCTTTGGATTGTCGCGTGCTTGCATGGGTGGGGGCATCTAGGCGATTCGAGTGAGGCTTTCAAACACGCGGCACGGTCGCGCACCGATCACGCTTGTCCCGGCCCGGCCTGCGGCATCGAGCCACTTGAAGAAAGGTCGGTCGAGGAACCGATTTCGCTCGGACCGTCGGCGGCCGGTGTCTGCGGGGCGCAAGATGGCGATGCAGGGCTGAGGCCGCGACCTTGGCCGGTCATCGGCCATGAAGGAAACGGCTATTTCCGCAGCGCCAGCCTGATTGCCTCCCTTGCCGCCGCAGCCATCGACTTGCGGTCGGCGAGGGCCGATCCCTTGAGCGGCGCAAGGAAGTGCACCGTGACATGCACCCGATGGGTCCGCGCGAGGATCCTGAAGGCGTTCGTCAAACCGGGTTCGGCACCGACCCAGGCGATGTCCTCGGCCTCCTCGTAGGCGAGCGCCACAGGCTGGACGAGAATGCCGGGCGAAAGAAGCTCGACGGCGGACAGGAGCGAGCTCTTGAACGGCAGCAGCTCGCGTCCGTCACCCGTCGTCGCCTCGGGGAAGATCGCCAGGCGACGATGCCCGAGCGCCTCGCGCACTTGGTCCACCTGACCGGCCACCGTGTGCCGACGGTCGCGAGTGATGAACAGGGTGCCGTTCTGCTCGCCCATCCACCTGATCACGGGGTGGCCCGCGAGGCCGCTGTGGGCAACGAAGGCGGTGCGCGAAGCAGCAGCGAGCGCCATTACGTCGAGCCAACTGAGGTGATTGGCCAGCAGGAGCGCGTGCCTGCGGGGCTTGCCCTCCACGCTCACATGCAGCCCGGCAAGCCAGCCGATGCCCGTCAGATAGGTCGGGGGCACAAGCCAACGCTGGCCTGCGAGGCGGACGGCGACGTGGATCGGGACCACGACGGCAGTCCAGGCGAGCATCGCCGCCACGCGGGCCGCCACGAGCAACCAGCGCCAGCCGAGCCTGGTGGCCTCAGTCCTCGCGATCGAGGCGGACGCCGTAAAGCTCCATGCGATGATCGACGAGCCGGAAGCCTAGCTTTTCGGCGATCTGCCGCTGCAGCGCCTCGAGCTCGGGGTCGACGAATTCGACGACGCGGCCGGTTTCGACATCGATCAGGTGGTCGTGGTGTGCTTCCGGGGTGGCCTCGTATCGCGACCGTCCGTCCCCGAAGTCGTGACGATCGAGAATGCCGGCGTCCTCGAACAGGCGCACCGTGCGATAGACGGTCGCGATCGAGATCTTCGGGTCGATGGCCGAGGCGCGGCGGTGGAGCTGCTCGACGTCCGGATGATCCTCGCTCTCCGACAGCACGCGGGCGATGACTCGCCGCTGCTCGGTGATCCTGAGACCGCGCTCCGTGCAGAGCGCTTCGAGATCGATCGTCTGGTGCAACAGGGTCCCTACCCAAAAACAAAGCGCCCCGGCACTATGGGCGGGACGCTTTGTTTTTTCAACTCGGCAGGCCGGCGCCCGAAATCAGGTCGAGGCCTTCTTGCGCCGACCACGGCGCTGGCCGGGCTTGCGGCCGAGGCCGATCTTCTTCGCAAGGTCGCGGCGCTTGTCGGCATAATCGGGCGCCACCATCGGGTAGTCCGACGCAAGGCCCCAGCGCGCGCGGTACTCGTCGGGCGTCAGGCCGTGGTCGGTCATCAGGTGCCGCTTGAGCATCTTCATCTTCTTGCCGTCTTCAAGGCAGACGATGTAGTCCTTCTTGACCGACGAGCGGACAGACACGGCCGGCTCGGGGCGTTCCTCCGCCGCGGACCCCTGCTGTCCAAGGCCGGACAAAGTCACGAAGACGCTTTGAATCAACGACGAGACTTCGTTGGCGCCCAGCGAGTTGTTGGCCACGTAGGACACGACAATGTCCGTTGTGTGGGTGATAAGCGTTTCCTGCCGCTCGGCAGCTGTTTCGTCCATTCGGCGAGCCTTTCTTTTATAACGGACGTTACTTTTTTCGCCTCTTCCTTATGCGGAAACGTTTTGCGGCGAAGGAGCCGTGATACGGTCCGATTCGAGCATTACAAGCGGAATAAGCGAACTAGCCCAATGCCGGATGAATACTCAAGAATTGCCACTTAAAATCAGCCGCGTGCATAGGTAATTGCGTCTAGCGGACCCTTGGCGGCGTTGCGATAATAATTGCGCCGCCGCCCGACCGGCTCGAATCCGGCGCGGCGATAGAGCGACTCGGCCGGATTTCCGTCGCGCATTTCAAGAAACAGGCGCGCCGCGCCGCGTTCTTCGGCAGCCGCGATGAACCGCTGCAGCAGCGTGGTGCCCACGCCGCGGCCGCGATGGTCGGGAATGACGGCGATCAGCAGCAATTCCTCCTCGTCGGCCGCGCCGCGCGACATGACGAAACCCGCCGCCGGCTGTTCGTCCCGTGGCCGCAGGCCGTCACTGCCCGCCAACAGGTAATGGGTGTTCGGAAGCGCCAGGGCATCGCTGACCTGCCGGCGGTTCCACGCCTCGCCGTAAGCGGGATCGAACGCGGCCTGCATGACCGCCATGATCCGGTCGATATCCTCGAGCTGTTCGCCGATCACTTGCGGGCCCCCGGCAGCCTGGCATCCGGTCCACGACCGTAAATCGGCGCTGGGTCGCTGTCGAGAAGGGTGGAGGCGAGCAGGTGGAACTTGCGTGCGTCCGGCAGGATGTCGAGCGCGACGTTCCCGGGCCCGGCGTACTGGAGAAGCTCTCTGGCTCTTGTGCCGGCCGCGACACGATGGTGGAAGCCTTCCCGGGCCCTTTCAGGGGTTTGTGACCTGAGTTCGTGTTCCGGCAGGCCGTCGGCGCCGAAGTCCTGGACGAACCACTCGCCGTGCCCGCCGCTCATGCACACGGTAACCGGCCCGGGATTGGGCTCGCGCGCCATGGCGGCGACCAGTGCCAGCGTCGGGTAGCCAAGCACCTGCACGTGCCAGGCGAGGCCGAGCGCGCGCGCCGCGGCGAGGCCGATGCGCACGCCGGTGAAGCTGCCGGGCCCAAGCGAAACGGCGATGCGCTGCGCCCGGCCTTTGCCCGGCAGCTCGGAAATCATCGGCACCAGTCGCTCGGCATGCCCGCGGCCGATCACTTCGTAGCGGCCGTCGAGCAGCGCGTCGCCTTCGAACAGCGCGACCGAGCAGGCCTCGGTCGCGGAATCGATGACCAGGACGCGCATCCGCCCCGATCAGAGGATGCGGTTGAACGTGTCGAAGTCCGGCCGGGGACTGCGCCCGAAGATGCTCGCCGGATCGCCATAACCGATCGAGCAGATGAAATTGCTTCGCCAGTTGGGTTCCCCGGCGAAGAACTCGGCATCGACCGCGGCGTTGTCGAAGCCCGACATGGGCCCGCAGTCGAGACCGAGCGCGCGCGCCGCGAGCATCAGGTACGCGCCCTGGAGGGTGGAGTTGCGGAAGGCCTGCTGTTCGCGCATCGCCTGCTTGTCGTCGCCCGCGAACCAGCTGTGCGCGTCGGTGTGCGGGAACAGCCACGGCAGCTGCTCGTGGAACTCGAGGTCCATGGCGACGATCGCGCAGACCGGGGCGGTCAGGATCTTGTGCCGGTTCTTCTCGCCTGCATGCTGCGCAAGGCGCTGCTTGGCCTTCCCGGACTTGCACCACACGATCCTGGCCGGCTGCTGGTTGGCCGAGGTCGGCCCCATCTTCATCAGTTCGTAGATCGCGCGGATCTGCTCGTCCGAGATGTCGCGGTCGAGCCAGCCGTTATAGCTGCGCGCGGTGCGGAACACCTGGTCGAGCGCGGATTCGGACAGGGCTTCGGCCATGCTTGGAGTTCCTTCGGGATCTAGGCGGCGCGGACTTCGGTGACCTCGGGCACGTAGTGCTTCAACAATCCCTCGATCCCGTGCTTGAGCGTTGCGGTCGAGCTGGGACAACCCGAGCAGGAGCCCTGCATCTGGAGGTACACGACGCCATCGCGGAAGCCGCGGTACTCGATGTTGCCGCCGTCCCCGGCGACGGCCGGCTGGACGCGGGTCTCGATGAGCTCCCTGATCTGCGCGACGATGTCCGCGTCGGCCGGATCGTCCGCGATCTCGGGCTCCTGGGGGACCGCGATGGCGCTGGCGTCGCCGCCGGCGAACAGCGGCGCCTGGCTGACGAAGTGATCGAGCAGGATCGCCACCACTTGCGGCTTGAGCACCGCCCAGTCGACGCCGGGCGCGACGGTGACCGATATGAAGTCGCGGCCGAAGAAGACGTTCGTCACTTCGCCGGTGTCGAAGATCGCCTGCGCGAGCGGCGAGGCCGCGGCATCTTCGTCGGATGTGAACTCGCGCGTGCCGGCGGACATGACCTGCCGGCCCGGCAGGAACTTGAGCGATGCCGGGTTCGGCGTGGTTTCGGTCTCGATGAACATGGCGGCGATGTAAGGTCGCTGCCGCTCGCGGGCAAGCATTCGCGCCTATTTCCGCGCAAAGCGCGCCTATTCACTGTCCCTTCATCCCATTGCCGTCTATGCGGGCGGCATGAAATCCCCGATGCGCGTCCTTCGCGCTCTCGTCCCCCTCCTCCTGTTCGCCCCACTGCCGACCTCCGCGCAGCAGGCTGCGCCGGTGCTGGCGCCTGCTCCCGCCGCCGACGACGCGCTGCCGCCGCCGCGCTACGCCAAGCCGAACGATCCGTGGCTTTTCCGCGGCACCGACATACCGGTCGACAAGGATTGGCTGTTCGGCGAGATGCCCAACGGGGTGCGTTACGCCGTGCGCCACAACGGCGTCCCCCCGGGGCAGGTCTCGATCCGCATCCGCATCGACGCGGGCTCGCTCTACGAGA
Organism: Croceibacterium sp.; assembly: GCA_035494275.1. Classification (GTDB taxonomy): domain Bacteria; phylum Pseudomonadota; class Alphaproteobacteria; order Sphingomonadales; family Sphingomonadaceae; genus Croceibacterium_B. The sequence goes on along the minus strand of DATJHD010000250.1, from coordinate 381 downwards.
AGCCGAGCGAGCAGGGCTTCGCCCACCTGATCGAGCACCTCACCTTCAGGGAGTCGAAGTACCTCGGCAATGCCCAGGCGATCCCGACCTGGCAGCGCCTTGGCGCGAGCTTCGGGACCGATACCAACGCCCAGACGACGCCGACCCAGACGGTCTACCAGCTGGACCTGCCGGCCGTCACGAAGGCGAACCTCAACGAGAGCATGAAGCTCCTCACGGGCATGATCGAGGCGCCGGCGCTGTCCTATGCAAACCTGCGCACCGAGGTGCCCATCGTGCTCGCCGAGCGGCGCGAGCGCCTCGGCGCCGACGAGCGCGTCGAGGCGGCGACGCGCGAGACGATGTTCGCCGGACAGCTGCTTGCCGAGCGGCCGCCGATCG
>DATJHD010000249.1:0-4828 GCA_035494275.1 Croceibacterium sp. | reverse complement strand
TGGTCCACTACGAGGGTGAGTCCGCGGCGGTTGCCATCGCTCGCTGACCGTATTCTCGCGGGCTCAGGCCCTTGAGAGCTCGGTGAGGATGGTTCTCGTTGTAGTCCCATCGAAACGCGTCGATCTTCTGTTGCGCCTCCTCCAGGGACGCAAACCAATGGACGTTCAGACACTCTTCGCGGAACCGTCCGTTGAATGATTCGATCGCGGCGTTGTCCGTCGGCTTGCCGCGCCGGCTGAAGTCGAGGATAACCCCGTTCGTGTACGCCCAGAGATCCATGGCGGTGCTGACGAATTCGCTGCCGTAGTACCTGCAGAATCCTGGAGAGGTCGTGCTACCAGCGTCCGTGGTTCTCCACCTTGATGACCGGGGAGGGCAACGGGATGGCCAGCGACCAGCACCCAGGAGGAACGTCGTTCGTGGCGATCGACATTGGCAAAGCGTTCCACGCGGTCCTCGTCGAACTCCCCGACGGGGCTCACCAGCGGTTCCGGATGGCGAACAGCGCGGAGGACTACGACCGGTTGGTGGCCTTTCTCCGCACCCTGCCGGGCATGCTCCGGGTGGCGCTCGAGCCCACCGGCAACTTCCATCGGACGCTGGCGTTTCGCCTCATCACGGAAGGGATTTCGGTGGTCTCGGTGTCGTCCGTCGCCGGCGCACGGTACCGGGAGGCGCTGTTCAATTCGCGCGACAAGAACGACCCGAAGGACGCGATGGTGATCCTGCAGCTACTGAAGCACGGCCTGGTCCAGCACTATCATGACCCGCTGCTCGCCGGGCATCACGACCTGCAGGAACTGGCGAAGACCTATCGTCAGGTGACGCTGGCGCGCAAACGCCTGGCCGATAGTCTCCTGAACCACTACTTGCCGCTGTACTTTCCCGAGATCGCGCGGTACTGGGAGTCGACGCGCGTCGAGTGGTTCGTGGCCTTCCTCTCGCGGTTCCCGACACCCCAGGCCGTGCGAGTCCTGAGCCTCCCTGACTTCATCGAGGCGGCGTGGCCGCTAATCGGGCGCAAGATCAACAAGCGGGCGAAGCTCGAGGAGATCTACGAGCTGGCCCAGTCCAGCATTGCGTTGCCGGTGGCGGTGGACTCGCCGGCGATCGACACGTTTCGCCTGCAGCTCGCCCACTTCGCGCGGCTGGCCGAGCTGCGCCGCGAGCTCGAAGCGCAGGCGCATCGGCTGCTCAAGGATCGTCAGGACTACCAATGCCTCTGCTCATTGCCCGGTGTCGCCTCGGTCTTGGCCATGGTGATCCTCGCCGAGGGTGGGGATCTGCGACGCTTCCGTCACCACCGACAGTTTCTCAAGTACTGCGGCCTGGACCTGGCGAAGTGCCAATCGGGACAATTTCGCGGCCGCGAGACGCTCTCGAAACGAGGCAACGCCCTGCTGCGCATGGCCTTCTGGATGGCGGCCCAGCGCGCCGTGCGGATGACCGAGAACTCGTTTCGCGACAAGTACGAGCGGTACATGAAGCAGGATCCAGGCAATGCCGACGTTCGCCGCAAGGCGCTGACGGCCGTCGCGGCGAAGATGGCGAGGGTGGCCTATGCGTTAGTCAAGCGGCTCGAGCCCTATCGCGGCTACCACGAACACGCGCTTCCCAGCGGATCGATTCCTCTCAACCGGGCCGTCGGGGCGTCTGCGACCCCGTAGATAATGCTTGGACCTTCCGCTGGGACCCTACGCTGTGTTCAGGACAGGAAAGGCCGCGGCGGCGCGCGCCCGGACCTTGTGTTCACTATGGTTAGCGGGGTCTCCTTTCATCGCGGAAGCCCGCTGCGAATGCTGATGCTCGTGACCGCGCGGAGTTCCCGCGACTCCTTGAGTCGCGATAGGGATGCTGTGTGCCGTGGCCAAATCAGAGGCTTGCAGTTAGTACGTTGTCGCAGTAGATCCGCTGCGGCAGGCCCCGCTCAAAGCGAAGGCGCTCGAGGGTCGCGACGACGTCCCGGCCACTGAGCCCGTGGCCGACATCGATCGCCAGGCACTCGCGGGTGAACAGGTCGATCACCGTCAACGCCCGGAACCGGCGCCCATCGGCGAGTTGGTCGGCGACGAAGTCCATGCTCCAGATCTCATTGCGGGCGACCGCGGGCCGCCGTTGCTCGCGATGGACCGCACTGGCATGTCGCCACGGCCGCTTGCGTCGTAGCGCCAGCCCTTCCTCGGTGTACACGCGATAGAAGCGGTGCTTGCCGACTTCCCAACCTTCCCGGTGCATCAGGATGAGCAAACGGCGATAGCCGAACCGCACGCGCGTCTGCGCCAGTTCCCGCACGCGCTGCCGCAGCCCGGTCAAGGGGGCCCGCCGGCTTTCGTAGCGCAGACTCGAACGGCAGAAGCGGGCGGCCCGCGCGGCCCGCCGTTGGCTGATGCCGTAGCGCCCCATCAAGTAGTGCACGACATCCCGCTGCTTGACGGGCTTTAGAACTTTTTTTGGACGACATCCTGCAGCATGATCTTGTCGAGGGACAAGTCGGCGACGAGCCGCTTCAGCTTGCCATTCTCGTCCCGCAGCTGCTTCAGCTCGCGGGCCTCACTGGGCAGCATCCCGCCGTAGTCCTTCTTCCACCGGTAGAATGTCTGCTCGGAGATCCCAACCTGGCGGCACACGTCGCCGACCGGCATGCCCCCCGCCACCTGCTGCAGCACTGACGTGATCTGCTCCACGGAAAAGCGCTTTCTCTTCACGGCACGCCCTCCTGGCCCCCCGGGGCCGGATTGTGCCGCAGAACTCGCGCTCCAGGTGGACCGAAAAACCCGGAGCCCCTCACCGGAGGTCCTGCTCAATCAGGTAGATTCGTGCGATTGACGTAGTCCATGCGCTGCCTACGACGAGGTACCGCTCGGCCTTTCCGCTCTCGTCCGAGTAGATGCTGATAAGAGGCGGCCCCGGCTTCGCCAGGACCATCTCGTCCTTCTTGTCTTTGCGAAGGGAACGACGGTATTCCGCGACTGCGTCGCTCGCTTGATACAGCCGGTACTCGTTCTGGATTTTGGCGCGCCAACGCGAGACGCTCTGGGCGCTCGGCAGCTTTGCCAGATCGTCGAACGACACTGACCGCCCGGCGACATAATCCGGGTGGAACGTTGACCAAAGCCGAATGAGGAGGACGGTGTCGGAGTCTCGGGTATCGGGGTAGTGATTCAGGACGTACGCGACCTTACCCCGGAGATCGTCCGCCACGCTGGCCGCGACGTCATTCAGCAGTCGCTCGCGCATACGCAAGCGCCGCTGCTCCTTGTCCTCGGCGGACTCGGTCTTCTTCCCCTTCTTCGGGGCCGGCGCCGGAGCGCCGTCCGTCTCTGCCATCCGCCTATTGTAGGCGGCTCGCTGGCCGGGTTAGATTATTGACCAGCATCATGAGAGCCGGATCTCCAGTCCGGCCGCCAACCGCGCCCCTCCGGGAAACGGTGGCGGGCTCAACGAGCCGATGCGGCGCCGCAGGGCGCAAGGGGGGCGCTCACATGGTTCGCTGCCCGTGGTGCTCAACGCTCGAGGCGAATGCCGAAGCTCTGCTCGGACGTCTCGACCGGCTCGCCCACGTCCGAGGGACGCCAGCGCGACATCAGCGCCGCGAGCTTTGGCTCGTCTCCAGCAGATGAGCTAGTCTTCCCTCAGCAGACGGCCGCCAGCATACCAAGGAGGGCACCATGGCTTTGCGCCGCCGCAATCTCATTATGTTGGTCGGAGCGCTCGCGATCGTGTCCCTAACCGGCTGCGCGACGGGTCGCCTTCCCGCTCCGCTGCCGACCCCTGCTCCAGATTCCGCGACGCTGATCATCATCCGCCCGGCGGCCTTCACCGGCGGCGGGGTCGCGTGGCCCCTCGCAATCGACGGCCAGGTGGTGGCCGAGCTCGGCAATGACGAGCACGTCGCTATCTCCGTCGCCCCCGGCGAACACATACTCGGGCCTGGCGATAAGCGGCGTTGGGCGGTAGACGATCTCACGTCGACGGTGATCGCGAAGCCCGGCGAGCGCTACTACTTCGTGATGACGTTGTCGGCCGGGTTCCTGAATGCGACCCGTGCGGTGACGCGGCTCGATCCCGTGCAGGGCCGCGAGCTGATGGCCAAGACGAAGCAGTTGGAATAGTAGCTACGGCCCTACACGTCGGCGCCGCCCTCAGCCTCGCCTATGCCCGGGCGGAAGAGCAGCGGCGAAGGGACCCGGGGTGTTCGTGTCGTCATGGTCATCGTGTCCATCCCTCTTCCTTTGCCAGGACTAACACCGTGAGATGCGCGCGGAGCGCGCGACATCCGCGTCGACCACGATAGCGGTGCTAGTATTCTCGCGGGGTATGTGACGGCGCGGACGATTAGACTTGGTCCCGGTTAGCCGCACGTGTTGGCAGGTGATTCTTGGCAGTTGGCGCAGCGTCGTTCGTAGCAGATCGCCAAGCACAGCGTGACCTCGTGACGATTCAGGCCGACGAGGCGCGCGCGACCCTCGCCCAGGTGCCGGGAGTGTTTCTGCTTGGCTCGCTCGCCGCGCGCGGGCTGCCGGCGATTCCGGGCCGCGATCACGTGGCGCAGCTCATCGAGCACGCGAAGGCGCATCCCCCGAGCGAGGTGCGGTCGCGCGAGGTTGCCGCGAGGTAGTCGATGCCGGCCCTCGCCTCGGCGCGCGAATCGCTGAGCCTGCCGGCTCTACGCCGCGCATCGGTGCCGCCGGGGAAGCGCCGGCAAGACGGTGGTGTGCGGCGTGCGGACTGCAGCCGGCCCCGCCAAGATTCAAGTTCTGTGATCCGTGTCGGGCCATCGAGTGTGCTGAATGCCACTCTCGGGCGGGGCTGCACCGTCTCGCGTGT
>DATJHD010000248.1:0-2541 GCA_035494275.1 Croceibacterium sp. | reverse complement strand
TCGTTGCTGAGCGCGCCGATGCTGCGCTTGCGGCTGGCGCCGAGCAGCAGCGGCTGGCCGAGCGCGTGGAACAGCGCCAATCCGTTCAGCAGCGCGAGGTTGTCGGCGAGCGACTTGCCGAAGCCGATCCCGGGGTCGAGGATCACGTTCTCCCGCTTGACGCCGCCTTCGATCGCCCGGTCGCGCGCGGCGGCGAGCCAGTCGAACACGTCGAGGACGACGTTGGCATAGGTCCCGCCCGCGTGCAGGTCCTCGCCTTCCCCCGGCGCGTGCATCAGGATCACCGGCTTGCCGCTGGCGGCGGCGAATTCGAGGCTGCGCGGATCGTAGCGCAGGGCGGAGACGTCGTTGATGATCTCGGCACCCGCGGCCAGGGCGGCTTCCATCACCGCCGGACGGCGCGTGTCGATGCTGACAGCGGCGCCCATCGCGACGCAGCGCTCGACCACAGGGAGGACGCGCTTGAGCTCATCCCCTTCCCACACCGCCGCGGCGCCGGGGCGCGTGCTCTCGCCGCCGACGTCGACGATCGCCGCGCCTTCCTCGACCATGTCGGCCGCGTGGGCGAAGGCTTCGGCCTCGTTGTCGAGGAACTTTCCGCCGTCGGAGAAGCTGTCCGGCGTGACGTTGAGAATGCCCATCACCTGCGGCTGGTCCAGGCGGATCCTCCGGTCGCCGAGCTGCAGCGGCGGGTGGGCCGTGCGCAGGTTCGCCCACTGTGCCTCCGCCTCGGGGCCGAGATCGTCGGGCAAGTCGGCCAGCACGTCCTCGATGGCATCGGCGGTGGCGAGCGCCCGTTCGGCGATCTCGCCGTCGCGGCGAATGATGATCGCGAACTCGCGCGCGTGGACCATGCTGCCGGCCAGCCGCACCGCGTCCCCGGCGACGGCCTGCGGTGAAGGCGCGAGCGTCAGCGGCTGAATGTAGAGGCGGTCAGGCACGTTGCGTTCCCCTTCTTCAAGCCAGACGTCCTTGGGCGAGCCGAGCTTCGCTTCCAGCATCCATTTCGCGGATCCGCGGCGACCGGTTTGTGGGGCACGATGGCCCCCGGACGCAAGGCCGGGCAATGCACCAAGAGGTCGTGGGTGATGGCTGGGGATCGCCCGTGGTCCATCCGCCGGCCATTCAACTCACCGGAAAAGCGTCGATCATGAGGCGAAAGAGACCTTGGGCCGTGGCTTTGCGTACCCCCTAATCCTCCACCGCCAGCAGATGGAGCTGGCGCAGCGCGTCGAGCGGCTTGACCGTGCCCGCGTGCTCGACATGCCAGAAGGTCCAGCCGTTGCAGCTTGGCGTGCCCTGGAGGGTCTTGCCGACGTGGTGGATCGAGCCGCTTGTTTCGCCGCTGACGATCGAGCCGTCGGCGCGGACGGTGGCGCTCCAGCGGCGCTGCTTGTCGAACAACTCGCTACCGGGCGGCAGCAGCCCCGCTTCGACCAGGGAGCCGAACGCGACACGCGGCTGGGCGCTGCGGCTCTGCATCGTCGAGAGGGCGGATTCGTCGAGCGGCAGCTCCTTCTCGATCCGCTTCAGGGCCACGCGGCGATAGCTCTCCTCGCGCTCGCAGCCGATCCATTGGCGGCCGAGGCGCTTGGCGACCGCACCGGTGGTGCCGGTGCCGAAGAACGGATCGAGCACGACGTCGCCGCGCTCGGTCGTCGCCAGCAGCACGCGATAGAGCAGCGCCTCGGGCTTCTGGGTCGGGTGGGCCTTGGTGCCGTTCTCGCGGATGCGTTCCTGCCCGCCGCAGATGGGGATCACCCAGTCGCTGCGCATCTGCAGCTCGTCGTTCAGCGTCTTCATCGCGCGGTAGTTGAACTGGTATCGAGCCTTTTCGCCCATGCTTGCCCACAGCAGCGTCTCGTGAGCGTTGGTAAAGCGGGTGCCGCGGAAGTTCGGCATCGGATTCGTCTTGCGCCAGACGATGTCGTTCAAGAGCCAGAATCCGAGGTCCTGCACGATTGCCCCCACGCGGTGGATATTGTGGTAGCTGCCGATCACCCACAGCGCCCCGTCGGGCTTCAGCACGCGTCGGCACTCGGAGAGCCAGGCTCGGGTGAACGCGTCATAGGCGGCGAAGCTGTCGAACCGGTCCCAATGGTCGGTCACCGCATCGACATGGCTGCCGTCGGGCCGGTTGAGCTCGCCGCCGAGCTGGAGGTTGTACGGCGGATCGGCGAACACGAGGTCGATCGAGGCATCCGGCAAGCCGCGCATCGCGGCGACGCAATCGCCCGGCAGGATGCGACCGAACGGAAGCTCCGCCGCCTGTTCGGCGGCGCGCAGTTTCGTGACTTGGCCCATAGCGCTTTGCCTGATCCCCCTGAGTTATCCACAGGGTGAGTCCAGCCGAGTCCGCCGTCAAGCATCAAGTTCGCCAAGCCCTGATTCCAGCCGATGGCGGTTCATGCGGAACGAAAAGAGTCTCACGCAGCATCTTGAGTCTGCTCGGATTCGGCAGACTCAACATCTTGTGGTGTGGCACGGAAGACTCAGCTTGTGCTAGACGCGCAGCGGGTCCGAGGGAGACGGAAGAATGGC
>DATJHD010000247.1:0-3387 GCA_035494275.1 Croceibacterium sp. | reverse complement strand
CCGCGATGGCCGACGCCGCGATCCAGCACGCGATCAAGGTAGCGCCCACGACCAGGCCGGACTTGCTTACTTTCATGCCACTCCCCGCTTATCTTCCCGGTGACGACTTATGACAGCGGGCGCGCCTCGCCAAGAAGGAATAGAGATTGGCCGTAGGGCACGTCGCAAGGACCTGGAGTTGGGCACGCAAATAATTGTTCGGTTCGTTAATTCGTCCGGGGCCATCGCGGGAGTGACCGATGAGTGATTGTCACCCTCGCGTGCAGTCGGGTCGGCATGCTTTGGGAGATGACGAATTTTGCGCAAGCAGCTAAGCGGCGCCGCAAGACAAGGAGACGCCCGTGAAAATCGACCAATCCATCGCCGCCGTCGTTACCGGAGGAGCCTCCGGGCTCGGTGAGGCGAGCGCGCGGGCGCTGGCCGCCAAGGGCGCAAAGGTTGCGATCTTCGATCTCAACCAGGAACGCGGGGAAGCGGTCGCGCAGGCCATCGGCGGAATTTACTGCAACGTCGACGTTTCGGACGAGGCCTCGGTGGACGCCGGATTCGCCAGGGCGCGCTCCGCGCATGGGCAGGAGCGGGTGCTGGTGTGCTGCGCCGGCATCGGCACCATCGGCAAGACCGTGAAGCGCGATCGCGAAACCGGTGAGATCAGCCATTTTCCGGTCGAGCAGTTCATGAAGACGATCCGCGTGAACCTGCTGGGCACGTTCCAGTGCGTCGCCAAGTCGGCCACCGGGATGATGACGCTCGATGGGCTCGAGGACGGCGAGCGGGGGGCGATGGTTGTCACGTCCTCCGTCGCTGCCGAGGACGGGCAAATAGGGCAAGTCGCCTACGCAGCGTCGAAAGCCGCGGTGATGGGCATGACGCTGCCGATCGCGCGCGACTTCATGCAGGAGGGCATCCGTATCAACGCGATCCAGCCGGGCATCTTCGCCACACCGTTGCTCGCGGGACTGCCCGAGAAGGCGCAGGAATCGCTTGCCGCGGCCGTGCCGTTCCCGAAGCGGCTCGGCCAGCCGGATGAATATGCCGGGCTGGCCATGTTCATGCTCGAGACCGGCTACTTCAACGGCGAGAGCGTGCGGCTCGACGGCGCGATCCGCATGCCTCCCAAGTAGGACGCTCGCTTGGCCGGCTGGCACATCGGCATCATCGGCGGCTCCGGGCTGTACCAGCTCGCCGGGCTGGAAGATGCGCAGCAGATTGCCGTCGGCAGCGCCTTCGGCGAGCCGTCGTCGCCGGTCACGCTGGGGCACATCGGGCACGTTCGCCTCAGTTTCATCGCCCGCCATGGGGAAGGGCACAGGGTCTCACCGAGCCGCGTCAATTACCGCGCCAACATCGACGCGCTGAAGCGCTGCGGTGTGACCGATGTGCTGGCCATCTCGGCGGTCGGATCGCTCAAGGAAGACTTGAAGCCCGGTACGTTCGTCGCAGTCGACCAGTTCATCGACCGCACCCAAGGGCGCGAGCGAAGCTTTTTCGGCGATGGCATCGTCGCCCACGTCGGACTGGCCGACCCGGTGTGCCCGCGCCTCGCCAGGTTCGCGGCCGACGCGGCGAAGAAGGCCAAGGCAACGGTGCATCGCGGAGGTACTTACGTCGCCATCGAGGGGCCGCAATTCTCGACCCGCGCGGAGAGCCTGCTCTATCGCTCGTGGGGCGCCGACGTGATCGGCATGACCGCGATGCCCGAAGCGCGCCTAGCCCGCGAGGCCGAGTTGCCTTACGCCTTGCTTGGCATGATCACCGACTACGACGCCTGGCGCAAGGGCGAGGCGGGTGTCGATGCGGCCGAGATCCTCGAGGTGGTGCGCGAAAATGCCGAAACGGCGCGACGGGTGCTCGCCGAGCTCGCCAAGGCATTGCCCGAGGAGCGCGAGGCGAGCCCGATCGACACCGCGCTCGACGCCGCGCTGGTCACACCGCGCAGCGCTTGGCGCGCGCACGAAGTGGCCCGGCTCGACGCGGTCATGGGCCGGCTGGTGCGGGAAGGGTTCGCCCGGCGATTGCGCCAGGGCAATGCGTGACGCTTGCAAATGTGGTGAAAACTGTAACAAACTAGTTTGCGATGAAACAAAGCAACCGCCTTGCCGAATTCCTGCCTTACCGATTGTCGGTGACCTCGAACGCCGTCAGCCAGCGGATCGCGCAAGAATACCGCATCCGCTGGGGCCTCTCCGTGCCCGAATGGCGGGTTATGGCGGTGCTCGGCGATTCCGGTCCGCACACCCAGCGCGAGCTCACCACCATGACGATCATGGACAAGGTGGCGGTCAACCGCGCGTGCAAGGTGCTCGAAGACCGCGGGCTGGCGGTGCGCAAGCCGAACGCACAGGACGGACGCTCGCACCTGCTCGAGCTGACGTCGGCCGGAAAGGCGATGCATGGCCAGATCATGCCGCTCGCGCTGGAGATGGAACGGCGACTGTTCGCCAACTTCAGCGATGAGGAGATCGAGGCGTTCCGCGCGCTGCTTGGCCGGGTGCGCGACGAGGTCAAGGATCTCGACGCGGACGGCATCGACAGCGAGAATTTCGGGGTAAGGTGAAAAACGAAAGCCCCCGCAGGCGCGAACCTGCGGGGGCTCCATCAGGGGGTCCCCCCGGCCTTGGCCGCCCCTTAGCTCAGTGCTTGTGCCCGATCCCTCCGGAGAACGCGTCGGCAATCGAACAGGCTGCCGGGCCGAGAATGACGATGAACAGCACCGGCAGGATGAACAGGATCAGCGGCACGGTCATGATGGCCGGCAGCCGCGCGGCCTTTTCCTCGGCGCGCATCATGCGCTCGTTGCGGAATTCCGCCGAAAGCACGCGCAGAGCGGAGGCGAGCGGTGTACCATAGCGCTCGGTCTGGATCATGGTGGTGACCACGCCGCGCACGGCATCGAGGTCGACGCGATAGGCGAGGTTCTCGAACGCCTGGCGTCGCTCGGTGAGGAACGACAGCTCGATGGCAGTCAGCGCGAACTCGTCGCCGAGCTCGGGATAGGCGCGGCCGAGTTCCCTCGCGACGCGGTTGAACGCGGCGTCCACCGTGAGGCCAGCCTCGGCGCAGATGACCAGCAGGTCGAGCGCATCGGGCAAGCCCTTGCGAATCGCATGGGTGCGCTTGTTGGCCCGGTTCTTGAGGAACAGTTCGGGCCCCTTGTACCCGACGATGACGAGCGCCGCGAAAGCCATGAAGCGCTTGAAGCTGCCCCACGTCGGGAACATGTTCAGCCAGTAGATCGCCACCACGGCGACGAAACCGAGCACGATCGGCAGGATCATCCGCAGGAAGATGACGATGACCGCGTATTCCTTGTTGCGGATGCCGGCCTGCGCCAGCTTCTGCTGGATAATCTTGACCTGGCTGTCCTGGAGGACCTTGAGGCCCTTC
>DATJHD010000246.1:0-4112 GCA_035494275.1 Croceibacterium sp. | reverse complement strand
GGGCGGCGTCTTCGCCGAGCAGGTCATCCGCCCGACCGGCCTGATCGACCCGCCGGTCGAGGTGAAGCCGGTCGAGGACCAGGTGCAGGACTGCATCAACGAGTGCCGCAAGACCGCGGCGCTCGGCTATCGCACGCTGGTGACCACGCTGACCAAGCGCATGGCCGAGGACCTGACCGAGTTCATGCACGAGGCGGGGCTCAAGGTCCGCTACATGCATTCCGACGTCGAGACGCTGGAACGCATCGAGCTGATTCGCGAGCTGCGCCTCGGCGTCTACGACGTGCTCGTCGGCATCAACCTGCTGCGCGAGGGGCTCGATATTCCCGAATGCGGCCTCGTGTGCATCCTCGACGCCGACAAGGAAGGTTTCCTGCGCTCCGAGACCTCGCTGATCCAGACCATCGGCCGCGCGGCTCGCAACGTCGATGGCCGCGTGATCCTCTACGCCGACCGCATTACCGGCTCGATGGAACGGGCGATGGCCGAAACCGACCGTCGCCGCGAGAAGCAGCACCAGTACAACCAGGAACACGGCATCACCCCGGCGACGATCAAGCGCCGCATCGCCGACATCGTTGCCGACACCGCCAGCCGTGACAGCGTGCTGGTCGATACCGGCGACGACGAGGTGAAGCACCTCGTCGGCCACAACCTGAGAGGCTACATCGAGGACCTCGAAAAGCGCATGCGCGCGGCGGCGGCGGACCTCGAGTTCGAGGAAGCCGGCAGGCTGCGCGACGAAATCAGGCGGCTCGAAAACGACGAGCTCGGCCTGCCGGACGAGCACAAGCGCGCCGCACGCGTCGGCCGCTCGAACGAAGGCAAGCCGGGCACGCGCAAGATGCGTTACGGCAAGACACAGCGTAAGTGGGGGCGGTAGGAAGGCCGGCAGCCGGCCCCCTTTCTGCCATCGCTTTACCGAAGCACACTTGCCGCCGCCGGCTCAGCGGCTAAGGCGCCAGCGATGCCCCCAACGGTTCGCAACGCGGCGACAGTCGCGACTACCCTTCTGCTGACCGCCCTCTCCTCCTGCCATCGCGCGGAGCAGGAGCCGGTACAAGCGCAGCGGATCGCCTTCGACAAGGTGCCCTCGCAGGGCGAGCAGCCGTTGCCATCCCCCGACACCAGGGACGCCGCTTGGACGGTGTCGGCCAACGGTCTGGCGCTCGACTTTGGCAATGTCGGCGCGCGCCCGTTCGTTACCCTCACATGCAATCCCAAGGCCGCCCCGCCCCAAGTCACGATCGTACGCCATGCACCCGCGAGGGCCGGCGAGAAGGCGCTGTTCCCGGTTATCGGCAACGGCAGGATCTCGCGGTTCAAAGTCGATGCCACCCGCGTCGGCGACGAATGGCGGTGGCAAGGCACGCTCCCCGCCGACGATCCGCAACTCGAAGTCTTCGCCGGCTCGCGCAGCCTCGAGGCGACGCTGCCAGGTGGCGGAACGGTGAAGATCGAAGGCAGCGCCGCGCCGGGCCAATTCGTCGCCCGGTGCCGCGAAAGGGGCCCGGCGAACGCCTGAACACCCCCTCTTGCGTTGTTTTCCGGGCGAATTAAGCTGGCACGGGGACGCAGGGGGGAGTTGTCGACAATGTTCGCAAAGGACCGGCGCGCCGGCGCCTGCCGTGCGGCGGTGGCGCTTGCCGTGCTTTCAGGCGCCATTGGAGCGGGGGCCTTGGCGCAGGAGCAGGCTGTGCCGCCTGCCAAGACCGGCGCGCCGCCGATCATCCCGAGCAGCCTTTTCGCCGCGCGCAGTCCGTTCAGCGGGGCACTGCTGTCTCCCGACGGCAAGCGGATTGCGGTGTCGGTCGAAGCTGACGGCAAGGACAGCATCCTCGTCCTGGATGCCGCGACGAAAAAGCCCATCACCCGCATGACGGAGGGAAACGACGAATTCGAGCTCGAATGGTTTCGCTGGGCCGGCAACGATCGCATCCTGATCTCGACCTCCGGGACCACCGTGGTCTACGGCGAGGAGTTCCACTACACCCGCTTGATGGTGAGCGACCTCGTCGCTCGCACGACGACTTACGTCGGCCTTTCGCAGGAAGGTCTGATGGGCGACGATGTCCTCTACGTGGCACCGGACGGTTCGTACGTCGTGCTCGCGTTGCAGCAATCCGCCGTCGACGAGCCCGAAGTGCGTCGCTTTCCGCTCGATGGCACCAAGAACAACGTCAAGCTCGTCGACCGACGGTCCAACGTGTGGGACTGGGATGCCGACGACAAGGGCGTCGTGCGCGTCGGCTACTACGTCCAGGACGATGAGGTCAGCGTCCTCTATCGCAAGAGCGCGACGGATGATTTCAAGGTCATCGCCCGGTTCAGCGGCAACAAGGACGCCGATCGCGTCCAACTCTACAGCGCGCTGAAGATCTTGGGCGACACCGACGACGGGCTGACGCTGGCCAAAGGCCCCTCGGGCAAGATCGCGCTTCGCCACGTCAACCTGACCACCGGCCAGCTCGGCGAGGTGATTTACGAAAATCGCGACGCCGACGTGACCGATTTCACCGTCGACGCGACCGGCAGGCCGGTCGCGGCATTCTACACCGACGATCGCGACCGGATCGCCTGGCTCGACCCGAAGATGGCCGAAGTGCAGCGCAAGCTCGAGAACGCGCTTGCCGGCCAGGACTTGTGGATCATGTCACGTGCCAAGGACAATTCGCGGATGCTCGTCTCCGCGGGCGCGGCCAACGACCCCGGCGCGTTCTACATCTTCACTCCGGCGACCCGTACACTCGATTACGTCAGCGATTATCGGCCGGGAATGCCCCTGGGCGCGCTCGCCGCGGTCAAGCCGGTGACCTATACCGCGCGCGACGGCACGCTGATCCACGCCTATCTCACCTTGCCCAAGGGCCGCGAACCGAAGAACCTGCCGTTGATCATCACGCCCCACGGTGGTCCCTACGGAATTCGCGACAAGCTCGACTACAACGACGAGGTGCAGTTCCTCGCCAACCGCGGCTACGCGGTGCTGCAGCCCAACTACCGCGGCTCCGGCGGCTATGGCGAGGCCTTCGAGAAGCTCGGCGACGGCCAGATCGGCCGCACCATGCAGGACGATCTCGACGATGCCGAAGACTGGGCGGTCAAGCAGGGCATCGCGGACAAGGATCGGGTTTGCATCGACGGCTCGAGCTACGGCGGATACGCGGCTCTGTGGGGCGTGGAGCGCAATCCCGAACACTATCGTTGTGCGGCGAGCTTCGCCGGTGTCACCGACTTCAACAAGATGCTTAAGTACGATGCCGACTTCTTCAGCCGCAGCGGCCGCAAAAAATGGAACGCGCGCGTGCGCGGCGACAAGACGTTCGACATGGATAGCGTTTCACCCGCCAGGCAGGCGGCGAAGCTCACCCGCCCGGTCCTGATCGCGCACGGCAAGCGCGACAGCCGCGTGCCTTTCAGCCAGTTCAAGGAAATGCGCAACGCGCTGGCAAGCGCCAACTTCCCGCAAGTCGACTATCTGGTGTTCGACAAGGAGGGCCATGGCTTCGACACCGCCGAAGACGAGCAGAAGTGGTACGACGCGCTCGAGGCTTTCCTCAAGAAGTACAATCCGGCGAATTGACCGCGCCGCGGGCGGTCACTCGCCCGCCAGGAACTCGACCAGCGAACGGACCTTCTTCTGCCGCCATTGAGGACGCGGGGCGACGAGCCAATAGGCGCGGCGACCTTCTTCCGGACCCTGCAGCACCCTCAGCCGCCCGGCCTCCAGGGCTTCCTCGCACAAGAGCAGCGGCAGCATGGCCTTGCCCAGTCCGGCAAGCGCACTGGCAAGGGCCTGGCCCGCGTCGGCGGCGAGAATTCCCGGCTCCACGTCGTCAGGCAGCGGCGCGCCCGGCCAGGCGATCCATTCATCGGGCGCCTTCTCGGCAGCGACGGTCACGCGCTGGGCCGGGGCCAGCTGGACCCCTTCGAGCTCGCCCGGCCCGTCGACCAGCCGCACCGCCAGGTCGAGGTTGGCCTCGGTGAAATCGACCTCCTCGCCGCCAACGATCTGGTAGCGCACCTCCGGGTTCGCCCGGCGAAACGCGGCGAGGCGCTGCGACAGCCACTGGGCGTAGAATTCGCGCGGGGCGGCGATGGTGAAGAAGTGG
>DATJHD010000245.1:0-19220 GCA_035494275.1 Croceibacterium sp. | reverse complement strand
GGCCATCGCCATGGGCTGCCCGTTCGTGATGAAGCCGGCGAGCCTGACGCCCTTGGGCGCGATCATCATGGGCGAGGTGCTCGCCGAGTGCGACGTGCTGCCCGAAGGCGCGTTCTCGATCCTTCCCGCCCACCGCGACGGCGCCGACATGTTCACCGAGGACGAGCGGCTGAAGCTCCTGAGCTTCACAGGCTCGCCGGCGGTCGGCTGGGCGCTCAAGGCCAAGGCGGGCAAAAAGAAGGTCGTGCTCGAGCTCGGCGGCAACGCCGCGGTGGTGGTCGACAAGGACGCCGACCTGGACCACGCGCTCGAACGCATCGTCTTCGGCGCGTTCTACCAGTCCGGGCAAAGCTGCATCGGCGTGCAGCGCATCCTCATTCACGAGAGCATCTACGAGACGTTCCGGGACATGCTCGTCGCCAAGACCAGGACGCTGGTCGCCGGCGACCCGAAGGACCGCAACACCTTCATCGGCCCGATGATTTCGGAAAAGGAGGCGCAGCGCCTCAAGGGGTGGATCGACGCGGCCGTGGAGGCCGGGGCAACGCTGCTGTGCGGCGGCAAGCTCGAGGGGGCGATGCTCGAGGCGACGCTGCTGGAAAACGTGCCCGGCGCCTGCGCCGCCAACAGGGAAGAGGCGTTCGGCCCGCTCGCCAATCTCGCCCCCTTCTCGGACTGGGACAAGGTGCTCGACGAGGTCAACAATTCGCGGTTCGGCCTCCAGGCGGGCATCTTCACCCGCGACATCCACAAGGTGCTCGACGCATGGGACCGGCTCGACGTCGGCGGCGTGGTGGTGAACGACGTCTCGTCCTACCGCGTCGACAACATGCCCTACGGCGGGGTCAAGGACTCCGGCCTCGGCCGCGAGGGCATCCGCTTCGCGATGGAGGACATGAGCGAAATCAGGAACCTCGTCATCCGTCGTGCCGATCCCGGCTAGGCGAGGAGATCCCGGCTCCAGCCGAGCGCGGTGATCTGCCGGCGGCCGTTTACCCGGTCGAGCTGGACGATGATGTCGATGACCGACGCTGCATATTCGATGGTGTCCGCGCGGCTGAGGCCGATGCCGGTCTGCATCACCATCAGCGCCAGTTGCTCGAGCGCTCCCGCCAGGCTGTTGGCGTGGATGGTCGAGAAGCTGCCCGGGTGCCCGGTGTTGATCGCGCGCAGGAAGCTGACGCTTTCCGCGCCGCGCAGTTCGCCGAGGACGATCCTGTCGGGCCGCATGCGCAGGGCAGCCTGGAGCAGGTCGTTGGGGGTGATCCTCGCCTCGCCGAGCTCTCCCTTGACCGCGATCAGGCCGACGCCGTTTGCCCCGGGGAGCCGCAACTCGGGCGTATCCTCGACGAGCACCACCCGCTCCTCGGGCGGAATTTCGCCGAGCATCGCGTTGAGGAAAGTCGTCTTGCCGGTGCCCGTTCCGCCGGAAATCAGGATCGTCTTCTTCGCGGCAATGGCGTCGCGCAGGAACGCGATGGGCTCCCGCTTCGCATCCGCCGGGCGATGTTCGACGAGGGGCTCGATCTGCCCTGCATCGTAAGCATCGAGCGGCAGGTCGAGGCGGCGGTGGCGGCGGATGGCCATCGCCCAGTGCTGGCGCGTTGCCGGCGGCCCGCAGAATTGCACCCGCGCGCCGTCGGGCAGCGTCGCGCCGAGCAGCGGATGCTCGCGGTTGATCCCCTGGTGGCTCACGCGCGCCACCTGTTCGGCCAGGCGCTGGACCAGCCGGTCGTCGATCTCGGGCGCTTCGATGCGCTCCATCGCCGCGTACCGCGAATCCTCGATCCACGCCTCGCCCGGGCGGTTGACGAGGATATCGGTCACCGTGTCGCAATCGAGCCAGCGCCGGAACGGCTGCAGGTAGGCGTCGAGGTAGGCGCTGCCGCCCTGCGGCAACGCCTCGGCCCCGGCAAGCTGGCGAACCTCGGCGCTCACAATTGCGGCGCGCGCGAGAAGTCGAGGTCGCGCGCGGTGAACACGCGGATCGGCTCGCCCTGCCGCACGCGCACCGTGGGAGCGATATGATTGCCCTGGTTGACGGCCGCCGCGGCCGCGCTTTCGCCGCCGCCGATGACCAGGCTCGTTCCGCCGGTCCCGATCGCCGAAAGGCCACCGACCACCGACAGCAGCAAGGCCGAGCCGAACCGCTGGAAGAAGTGGCTGTTGGTGTCGCCCTTCAGCCCCGCGCTGCCGTCGAAGGCGGTCGCCGGGGAGGCGAGGGCGACCGAGATGCCATCGGGACGGATGAGCCGGGTCCAAATCACGTAAGCGCGCTTCTGGCCGCCCTGCAGGCCCGATTGGTACTGGCCGATCAGCCGGCTGGAGCGCGGCACCAGCACCCGGCTGCCGTCGAAGCTGCGCACGTCCTGGCTCACCACCGCGCGGACGTAGCCCGGCACGTCGGTATTGATCGCGGTTTCGAGCACCGCCGGGATCATCGTTCCCTGGGTAACCGTCGTCTGCGGGTTGATGTCGGCCCGAGCCTGGGCGGGTCCGCCGCCGACGCCGCCGATGCGGCTGGCGAAATCGCTCGCGGAATCGCCCTTCGCCGCGTCGCCCGCGGGTGCGCCGGGCATAGGCAGGGGCAGCGCGCTGGCATCGAACACCACCGTCGGAGTGTTGTACGGGTTGATGACCGGCGCGGGTTGCAGTGGCGAGGCCGCGACCGGCGCGGCGCCCGGGGCCGCTGCCGTCGCGGGAGCCGCGGCCTTCGGCGCAAACGGCTGCGCGGGCCGGGGCATGGCCAACGGCGCAACCGGACGCCCGGTCGGCTGGGCTTGCGGCCCGTCCTTCTGCTGGCGTGCCGAATCCATTCCCCACAGCGTCGCCAGTCCGAGCAGCGCGACGACGGCAACACCCGCGGCAAGGCCGAACGCGTCGGACTTGCCCTTGCGCTGCGTGACCGCCGGGTAGGCGGTGCGGCTGGCGAGATCGATGATCTCGGCGGATTCGCCTTCGCGCGGATCGCGGTCGGCGGCCGGGGCCTTCGCCGGCAAGCGCATAGCGAGCTTCATTTCGTCACCTCGTTAGCCTGGGCCAATGCGGCCGGGCGGCGCTCGGGGGCGTTGTTGTCGAGCATCGCCAGTTGCTTGCCCGAGCGCAGGATGATCTGCTTGGGCACGCTCTCGACGACAATCACGTCGCCATGGACCGAATAGTTGACCGGGCCTTCGGTACCCTGGGCATCCTTGACAAGGATGGCAGGGACCGGAGTGCCTGCGGCCCAGGCGAGATAGGTCGCCTGACCATCATCGTAGATCCGCGACGGCAGCAGCTTCCTGTCGCCGGAGCGGCTCCAGGCGAAGTTCAAGGCCGCCGGATCGACGATCGACTGCGGATCGGTCGCCGCCGCCAGTTCGGCCGCGTTCGGCTTCTCGCTATCGGCCGCCTGGGCAGGCGCGGGCTTGTCCTTCTTCGGGTAAGTGAATGCCAATTCGTAGACCGGATGATCGGTGTTGGGGATCGCCACCAGATCGAAGAAATAGGTGTGAGCGGTGGTCACCACCGTCATGTTGGTCTTCGCCTTGACCGCGAGCGGCTTCACGAACAGCAGGTTGGCGCGCTTGTTCGGCGTGACCTGCCAGCCGTTGGCATCGCCGATGGCGACATTTTCGATCTGTTCGTCATCACCGAACCGGATGGTCGTCTCGACGCTCGGCTTTCCCTCGATCCGCACGATTGTGTGGGGATCGAACAGACGCGAGACGAGGCGCGGATCCTCGGCATGCAAGGGTGTGGCGAGGGCGAGCAGGCCCAAAGCCGCGCCCGGCGTCAGGCGGTTCATTTCCGATTCTCCCAGCGGTTGTCGGGCGCGGCGCGGAAGCGGCTGCCGATGCCCTGTGCGCGCGATCTCACGTGACCCGACGGGGCCGATGTCGCGCTCGCGTTGACCAGGCGTACCTCGCGGGTCGCCGGCCCCGCGCCGCCCGTGTCGTTCGCGGCCACGTGCGAGGATGACGACAGCCGGAGCGAGCGCTGCGCAGCGACGGCGTGGCCCGTGTCGACGGCCGCAACCGTTGCACCCGCCGCAGCGGTCGGCAGCCGCGGGGCGGGTGCAGGCTCGGGGCGCTCGCGCACAGCCTTGTTCGCGAGCCCGAACACCGACCAGCCGGCGACCATCGTTGCGCTGACCCGCAGCACCAGCAGCATCAAGGCCGCGTGGACGGCGGCCACCATGAAGAAGGCCATCGCCGCCTGCGGATCGATTTGCCCGGGCGTGGCGGCGAGGGTGGAGAGCACGGGCACCGCCAGATCCAGCATCAGCGATCCGCCGAGCACGGCGAACAGCGGGGCCAGTGCCAGCAGCACCACACCCTTGAGCCAGCCGGTGAACAGCCCGCGCGTTCCCCGAAACAGCGCCAGCACCACGAACACCGGCCCGAGGGCCAGCAGCACCGCGAGCGCGATGCGCGACGTCGCGAGGATGCCGACCGTGCCGAGCAGCAGCAGCGTGCCTCCGACCCACAACAGGCCGGGTGGCGAGAAAGCGCTGTCCGCGGTCTGCCCGTTCGAGGCCTGGATCAGCGCCTGGAACACGACGTCGATCTTCTGGGCAAATACGTCGGTGGCGTTGCCCTTGATGCCCATCAGGATACCCGCGAGCTCGTTCGGCGCGCCGGTGGCGAGGTTCCAGACCACGTTCTGGTAAGCGATCCAGCTGGTCGCGAAAGTCAGCACCAGGCCCAGCGTGACCAGCCGCGACGTCATCGAATTGATCCCGATGCGGCTGCGTCCGGTAATCAGCCCGAACGCGAACAGTGCCACGTACAGCGTCAGCAGGATGGTGAGGGCGGGGAGCAGCGCGCCGTTGGTGCCGAAAAGCCGGCCGAAAGCGGCTTCCGCCATCTGGCTGGCGGCGCAATCGACGCCGTGGAGGCTGGCGGCCACGCCATTGCCGACGCCATCGAGCGCATACTGGCAGGACGCAGCGTTCATTCCGCGGCCTCCCAAACGTCGAACGCATCGCCGGGCGCACCGGAGCCGGGCCAGCGCCGGCCGGTCAGCGCCGGGTACCAGTCGGCGGGATCGTCGCCGACCGCTTCACGCAGCAGGTCTAGCCGTCGCACGGTGGATTCGCGGCCGGAAAGGATCGTCAGGACTTCGGGGGCGTCCGAAAGGTCGAGGCGGACGACGACCGACGCGTCCGGCTGGCGGACCAGGAACGCCCGGCTGTGAGCAGGCAGGCTGCGGACCAGCGCCAGCTCATGCTCGGTCAGCCCGAAGCCGGCGCAATAGTCTTCGGCGCGGGCCTTCGGATTGGGCATGAAGATCATCGTCGCCGTCTGCTCGACGAGCGCCGTGGCGATGCGGCTGTCGAGCGCATCGCGAGCGCTCTGGGTGGCGAAACCCACCAGCGCGTTGCGCTTGCGCAGCGTCTTCAGCCAATCGCGGATGCGGGCGGCGAACACCTCGTCGTCGAGCGCCTTCCAGCCTTCGTCGATGAGGATCATCGCCGGGTTGCCGTCGAGGCGTTCCTCGATGCGGTGGAACAGGTACATCATCACCGGAGTGCGCAGCCGCGGCCTGTCGAGCAGCACCGTCATGTCGAAGCCGAGCACCCGGTTCGACAGGTCCAGCCGGTCCTCCTCGTTGTCGAACAGCCAGGCGTGCTCGCCATCCGCTATCCAGGGGCCCAGCCGATCGGCGAGGTCGCCCGGCTGCGGCCGGCGGGCCCCGGACAGGAGCTCGCGGAAATGCCTGAGGCGCCTGAGCGAGGGGTCGTTCGCGTAAGCCGCGTCGACCGCCTGGGCGATGGTCGCCAGCTCCTCGGGTCCTTCGGCATCGAGCAGAACCGCGAACCAGTCGCGCAGGAAGGCCCGGTTGGCGGCGTCGTCCGGCAGGGCGAGAGGATTGAACCCGGTCGGTTCGCCGGCGCGAATGCGATCATAACGACCGCCGATGCCGCGAACGAACAGCTCGGCGCCGCGATCCTTGTCGAACAGGATCGTGCGGGGAGCGAACTTCTGGGCCTGCGCGACGAGCAAGTTCATGGCGACGGTCTTGCCCGACCCGGAGGGGCCGATGATCGAGAAATTGCCGAGATCGCCGTGATGGAAGTTGAAGAAGAACGGCGTCGCGCTGGTCGTCTCGAGCAGCGTCACGGCCTCGCCCCAATGGTTGCCGTCCGCCTTGCCGAGCGCGAAGCCATGGAGCGAGGAGAAGCTGGCCATGTTGGCGCTCGAGATCATCGACCGGCGGACGAGGTATTGCTCGTTGCCGGGGAACTGGCCCCAGAACGCCGGCTCGAGATTGGTATCCTCGCGCACGGCGATCGCACCCGAGTCGGCGAGGGCGGCCGCGCAGGCGGCGGCGGCGCCGTCCAGCCGCTCGAGATCGCGCTCGCGCACCAGCACGGTGAGGTGATGGTCGCCGAAGCTGACCGACCCCTGCCCCAGCGCATCGCGCGCGGCGAGCATGTCCGCCCGTTCGGCCATCGCATCCTCGTCCGCCGACCGAAGGCGCCGGACCGCGAGGTCGATCCGCTCGCGCGCGGTCTGCCGCTCGTGCGGCGCGAAGGTCTCGCTGACGACCATCTCGCACGGCAGCCTCAGCAGCCCGTCAAGCAGCCCCGGGCTGGTCGCGTCGGGATAGTCCTTGAGGCTCAGGATCGCCGCGAAGTCGGCACCGCCCGAGCCGCGCAGCTCCATCGCGTCGAGCCCGAAGCTCGCCCGGCGGTAGGGCAGCATGCGGCCGATGTCGGTGTCGTCGGCCGGGCGGCGCACGGGGCGCATTTCGCCGTTGTAGAGCGCGCTCACAAGCTCGAGCAGCTCGTTGTTCGTCGCCCCGCTCGGCCCCCGGTAGTCGCCCAGCGCCTGCGCCCCGTAGTCTCCGAGCGAGGCGGCAATGGCTTGCGCCGCGGCCCGCAGCGAACGCAGCTCGCGCGCGTCGGCCTCGACCGGTTCGCGGCCCTTGCGCCGCCATAGCCTCGCCGCCCGTTCCACCACCCCTGCCTTGCCGCGCGCGGGACGGCGGACCAGCGTCACGAACTGATCGTTGACGAACAGCGAACCGCCGGCGAGCTTGTCCCGGCGCCGCCGATCGATGTGCGCCGAAAACGGGTCGTCGAACTGGCCGGTGAGCTCGACGCTGACGCGCCGCCGGATGAGATGATGGTAGAGGACGAAGCGGGCATCGAGGTTGGAGCGCAGCATCACCTCGCGCGTCGCCGCATGGGCATTGAGCGAAATCGAATCCTCGGTTTCGAACAGGAGACCCGGCACGTGCAGCGCGGTCATCAGCGAGCCGTCGCGCAGCAGGATCGCGTTGTCCTCGATCAGCCGCGAATAAGGGAGGCGATCGCCGGCGTGAGCCTCCTTGCTGCTCCACCCCGCCGCGCCGATCCATCGCTTGGTCATGGCCGATCCCCGTTCACGCCGAATAGCTGTTGCAGCCCCAGCGGCGCCAGTTCTTCACCCGCGGACACTTGCTCACCTTGGTGATCCAGAGCTCGAAAACCCGCGGCTCCCGCAGGCAGGCGAGGTAGCCGGCGGCATGGATCAAGAGCGCTGCCGGCAAGGCCAGGAAGCTGCGGGTGACGAGGAACAGCTCCGTCGTGACGGCGGCATTGATGATGAAGAAGTTGTAAGTAACGCCGGCGAACATCTGCGGGCGCGTGAGCGCGCGGTGCACCGGGTGGCGGACGAGGTCCATGGGCCGGTTCAGCCCGCCGCCGCGGCGGCCTGGATCCCAGAGACGATCGACGCCGCCCCGAACAACACGAAACAGCCGACGATGACGGTCGCGCCGAACCGCCAGTTCATCCGCCCGGTGAGCATCATGAAGCCGACCGCGGCAACGGCCATCACCGCCACGGCCGTTGCGACATTGCCGAGCAGCGTTCCCTCCATCCAGTTGAGCGCAGCGACGATCGGTCCGGAGCCGCGCGGGTCGGAGGTGGCTTGCGCCATCGCTGCGGCCGGGCTGAGCAACGCGGCGAGCGCGGCGGAAATGGTGAACTTGCAGGTCATCGCTACCTCCGGATGTGATCGGCAAGGCGGGCCATGATGGCCGCCACGTATTGTCTGGTTTCGGGAATGTCGGGCACTCCGCCGGCCCGCGAGACTCGCATCGGCCCGGCATTGTAGGCGGCGAGCGCCTTTTCGACGTCGCCTCCGAAGCGATCGAGCTGGGCCCGCAGATAGCGGGCGCCGCCTTCGAGATTGGCCATCGGATCGTCGGCGTCCACGCCGAGGTCCTGCGCCGTGTCCGGCATCAACTGGGCGAGGCCGCGGGCGCCGACCGGCGAGCGGGCCGCGGCATGCCAGCGGCTCTCCTGCCATACGACGGCCTCGATCAGCGCGGGGCTGAGGTCGTAGCGCGCGGCAAGCTCATCGACCTTGGCGGCATAGGCCGCCGGGACGGAACCGACCGGGTCGCCTGAATTCACGAGCGCCTGCTGCGAAGTGACCGAGCCTTTCGCCCGGCCGGTGTCGCCAAGCATGGCGACCTGAGCCGTGCCGCCGGCGATCCAATGGGCGCCATCGGACCCGACTTCCAGGACATCGGCCCGCGCGGAGGCCGCCTGCAGCGCCATCGCCATCGATGCGCCCAAGTATGCGACTCGCCTCCCGTTCATCCGACCTCCATCCCGGCTCATGCTTACCGCAATTGCCGCGAGGGCGACAGTCCCGCCGGGGGATGGCCAATCGCCCCGCCAGGGACATGGACGGGCCGCCAAGGATCTGAAACACAAGCCGGTTTTGTCATATCGCCATCGCCTCGCGTGCGACGCTTTAATCCCCGCGACGAACCGCCTATCAGGACACCGCCATAAGCCAGTCGCCCCACTCACCTGCCTTGTCCCGATCCCCAGCCACCGTCGGCCTCGAAGCGGTCTTCCTGCAGAACCGGCAGAAGCTGCTGCAATTTCTCGCAGCACGCGGGGCCGGCGATGCCGCGGAAGACCTCCTGCAGGAGTTGTGGATCAGGATTTCGGGGCTTAAACCGGGGCCGATCGCGTCGCCGCTTTCGTATCTGTTCCGCGCCGCGGACACGCTGATGATCGACCGATACCGGTCCGAGCGACAGGCTGAGAAACGCAATCGCGACTGGAGCGAAGCCAACAGCGGCGCCCTCGCAGGGGTCTCCGATTCACCTTCCGTCGAGCGTCACCTCGTTGCGCGCGAGCATGCCCGCCTGGTCGCCGAGACGCTCGACGGTCTGGGGCCACGGGCCGCGGCGGTCTTCCGCCGCCATCGGCTGGACGGCATCCCGCAGCGGCAAGTCGCTTCCGAAATGGGCGTGAGCCTGAGCACCGTCGAAAGCGATCTTCGCGGCGCTTATCGCGCGTTGGCCGAACTGAAGGGGCGTCTCGATGAGGCCTGAGCCGAACGTCTCCGTCATCGCGGAAGGAGGACTGCCCGATGCCGCATGACGATTCCATTCTTGCGCAGGCGACCGAGTGGGCGGTGCGCGTGGGCGACCCGGCATTCGAGGACTGGGATGCCTTCACCCGCTGGCTGTCCGAAAGTCCCGCCAACCCGGAGGCGTATGACCGCGTCTCGGCAGCCGTCGCCGAGGCTGTCGAGCTCGACAAGGCGGCTCCAAGGGCCGCCAACGACGAAGCTGCGGCCCCATCGGGTCATGCCCGCCGGTGGTACCTTGGCGCGCTCGCCGCTTCGGTTGCGGCGGTTCTCGCCGTCGGCGTCTGGCAAACACGCGACGACCGCTACCGGGTGGAAACGGCCCCCGGTGAGCTGCGTTCGGTTGCGTTGGCGGACGGTGGAAAAATCGATCTCGCCGGCGGCACGCGCCTCGAGCTCGACCGCGACGATCCCCGCTTCGCCAGCCTCGAAAGGGGGCAGGCCCTGTTCACGGTCCGGCACGATGCAAGTCGCCCCTTCAGCCTCAAGATAGGTGAAGACACCGTCGTCGATGTCGGCACCGTGTTCGATGCCCGGCGGGACACAGGTTCAATGAGCGTGGCGGTCGCGGAAGGTTCCGTCATCCTGAACTTTGAGGCTCTGCACGTCCAGCTCAAGGCCGGCGACGTCGTCGTCCGTCGAGCGGAATCGGCGGACTACCGAATGAGCAAGGTCCCGATCGAGCAAATCGGCGAGTGGCGCGAAGGGCGGCTGACGTTCCGGCAATCGTCGCTCGGCGAGATCGCCGAGCGGCTCAGCCGGGCCACGGGCGTCGTCTTTACGGCAGCGCCCGGTTCCGAGGGACAGGCGTTCTCGGGCAGCGTGCTGGTCGCGCCGTTGCGTGGCAATCCGCGGGCGCTGGGGCCGCTGCTCGGAGTGAGCGTCACGCCGGCGGGCAACGGTTGGGTGATCGGAACGCAATAACCATGCGCTGGACGGGAGTGCTCTTGATCGCGGCGGCGGCCGTGGCGGCGGCGCCCGCGCAGGCCGACACCGGCGGCGTCTCCGTGCCGGCGGGCCGGGCCGACGAGTCCGCCATCGTCCTGGCGCGCCAGACGGGCACCAGCGTCATCATTGCCGATGCTTCCGTCGCCGGCCGGCATGTCGGGCCGATCAAGGGACGGATGTCGGCAGGTGATGCGGTCAGGAAGCTCGCGCGTGCCGCAGGTGCCAGGGCGGTGCCGGTGGGGCCTGGGGCCTGGCGGCTGGTCGATGCACCCCGCGCGGCGCTGGAAGTCGCCCGGGCGAGCAAAGGCCGGCAGGAGCGGCCGGCCATGATCGCGCCGCCGCCGCAGGAGCCTGTCGAGATCGTCGTCCTCGGCAGCAAGCGCGACACCAGGCTCGAGGATTATCCCGGCGAGGTGGCGATCCTCGCCGGCAGGGATCTCGTCCAAGGCGGCGTCGGCGGAACCGAAAAGATCACCCAGCGCCTCGCGACCGTCTCCTCGACCTACCTCGGCAGCGGCCGCAACAAGCTGTTCATTCGCGGCATCGCCGATTCCAGCTTCACCGGCCCCACCCAGGCGACGGTAGGAGAATACCTCGGCGACCTGCGCCTTACCTACAATGCCCCCGACCCGGACCTGCGCCTGTCGGACCTTCAGCGCGTGGAAGTGCTGGAGGGGCCGCAAGGCACCCTCTACGGCGCCGGATCGCTCGGCGGGATCATCCGCCTGGTGCCCAATGCACCCGATCTCGACGTCGTCAGCGGCTCCGCCATCGTCGGCGGCTCGCTCACCCAGCACGGCGCGGGCGGCGGCGATGCCAACGCAGTCCTCAACCTTCCGCTGCTGCCCGGCCGGGCCGCCCTTCGCGTGACGCTCGATGCCTCGAGCACCGGCGGATACATCGACAAGCCGGTGCTCGGGCGCAAGAACGTCAACCGCGCCAATATCCTCGGCGGCCGCGGCACGCTTCGCCTGGCGCTGTCGCCCGACTGGACGATCGACCTCGTCGGCCTGGCACAGGCCAATCATGCGCTCGACAGCCAATATGCGGACCGCGCCGGCCCACCGCTGACGCGAGCCGCGGCAGTGCCCGAAGGGTCGGATGCCGACTACGACCAGGGACAAGTGGTTATCGCCGGCCGCCTCGGAGCCATGCGCGTTCGCTCCACGACAGGCGTGACCGGCCAGCACCTTGTTGAACGCTACGACGCGACCGTGCCCGACGGGCCGCCGCGACTGTTCGTGCAAGCCAATCGCACGGCCATGGTCGCCAACGAGACCCGGTTCTGGCAGCCGCTCGACCAATCGTTCGGCTGGTTGTTCGGGTTGAGCTATACCCACAATCGGACGGTGCTTAGGCGCAAGCTCGGCACGCTCGACCTGCAGGCGACCACGACCGGCGTTCGCAACACCCTCGAAGAGGTCACCGCGTATGGCGAGGCAAGCTGGCGGCTGTCCGACAGGCTCGTGGCCACTTTGGGGGGCCGCATCACGCGCTCGCAATTGGGAGGCGAGGGCGAAGACGTCGCTCCGGCCCTTGCCCTGGCCAACGCGGCCATCACCGCCAGCCGGACTGAGCACGCGTTCCTGCCGTCGGCTTCGCTGCTGGCCGACGTGGCGCCCGGGACGAGCCTCTACATGCGATACCAGGAGAGCTTCCGGCCGGGCGGCCTTGCGATCGAAGGCGACTTCGTGCGCCGTTTTCGCAGCGATCATGCCGCGACCTTTGAATTCGGCGCGCGCCATGGGCGGCCGGGCGCCGGCCCGTTCGACCTCTCGGCGAGTGTCTCCTACACCCGCTGGGACCACATCCAGGCCGATTTCATCGACTTCTCGGGGCTGCCGAGCACCGCCAACATCGGCAACGGGCGGGTCTGGACGGCCAGCCTCTCGGGCGGAGTGGCGCTCGCGGGCGGGCTGCATGTCGACGGCGGGGTCACATTCAACGACAGCCACATCGACGAGCCCGTGCAGTCGTTCCTCGCCCGCACGACGCATGTGCCCAACGTCGCCAATTTGGCGGGAAGGCTCGGCTTCGACTACGCTCATCCCATCGGCGACGATCTCGAGCTCACCGCCAAGGGCTGGCTGAGCTACGTCGGGCGCTCCCGCCTCGGCATCGGCCCGGAACTCGGCGAGCCGCAGGGCGACTATCTCGACAGCGGCGTCACGGCGCGGCTGGGCAGGGATCATTACGGCGTCTCGCTCACCGTGACCAATCTCGCCGACGCCAAGGGCAATCGCTTCGCGCTCGGCACGCCGTTTGCCGTCGGCCGCGATCAGATCACGCCGCTGCAGCCGCGCACGGTGCGCCTCGGGTTCGACGCCGCTTTCTGAAAAAACTCCGTGCTGCGCCAAGGCACGGCGCAATCGGCTCCGTCCTGCAGATCGACAAGGATCTGGAGGAACCCCCAAATGCATCGTTACCTGCTTGCCTCGACCGCCGCGATCGCGCTCGCCGCGCCGGCCGCCGCGACCGACGTTACCACCGCGAAGACGACGCCGTTGCTGACCTCGACCGTCAAGAACGGGCAGCCGGACAGCATCACGATCACGTCCGCCGGCTCCGTGACCGTCAACGGCGGCACCGCGGTGACGATGGACGACAACCATTCGGTCACGAACCAGGGAAAGGTGACGATCAGCAACGCCAACGGGGCGACCGGGATCGCCGCCAGCGCCGGAACAGCCGGCGACATCGCCAACACCGGCACGATTACCGTGGATGAGCCCTACACGCCGACCGACAGCGACAAGGACGGAGATCTCGACGGGCCGTTCGCCCTGGGCTCGAACCGTTTCGGGATCCGCACGCTGGGCGATCACACCGGCAAGCTGAGCAACAGCGGCACCATCACGGTCGAAGGCAACGATTCCGCCGGCATCTGGCTCGGCGGCAAGCTCAACGGTGCTTTCATCCATGATGGCACCACGAGCGTGCTCGGCGATCGAACCGTCGGCGTGCAGGCGCAGGACATCACCGGCAACGTGCGGCTGGCGGGCAAGGTGACGGCGACCGGCAAGGACGCGATCGGGGCGCGGTTCTCGGGCAACATCGACGGCGCCATGGTCGTGCAGGGGAACATCGTCTCGACCGGATATCGGTCGACCACCGCACCGTCCGACACGTCCAAGCTCGATGCCGACGACTTGCTGCAGGGTGGCCCGGCGCTCGTGATCGAGGGCAACGTCAGCGGCGGCATCATCCTTGCCGTTCCGCCGAAGGACTCGAGTTCGAGCAACAACGACGAAGACGGCGACGGCATCGACGATTCCAAGGAAGGCTCCGCCAACGTTGTAAGCTACGGCGCCGCGCCGGCCATGGTGGTCGGCGCGACGGATCACGCGATCGCCATCGGCGCAGTCGCCGGAACTGCCGATCATTACGGCCTGCAGATCGACGGCTCCATCGCCGGGCAGGGCGTCTATGCCGGGGTCAGCGCCACGGGGCTGCAGGTCGGCGGGCGAGGCGGGGCTGTGACAATCGCCAACGGCATCGGCATCAGCGGCTCGGTTTCGGCGGCTTCCAACGGCGCCAGCGCCACGGCGCTGGACATCGGCGCGGGAGCCACGACGCCGCTTATCCGCAATTCCGGTTCGATCGGTGCGACCGGCGGCAACGCCGGCACGGCCTTCGCCACCGGCATCCTGGTCGATCAGGGTGCCCTCGTGGGCACGATCAAGAACAGTGGCGCCATCAAGGCCGTCGCCTCGGGCGAAAACGGCAATGCCACGGCGATCCTCGACAAGAGCGGCGGCGTGACCTTGATAGAGAACTCGGGCACGATCAGCGCTTCGGGAGCCAAGGCGGATTCGACGCGCAACATCGCCATCGACCTGTCGGCCAATACGACGGGCGTCATTGTCAGGCAGACCCAGGTCGGCAGCGGCTTCGACGCGCCCGCCATCGTCGGCGACATCCGGCTCGGGAGCGGCAGCGACACCCTGTCCGTCGCCGACGGCACGTTCAAGGGAACCGCTTACCTCGGCAGTGGCAACAACAGTTACGCCCTGTCCGGCGACGCGGTGCATACCGGCTCGGCGGTGTTCGGAGCGGGCAACGACGCGATGACTCTGGCGGGAACGTCGCAGTTCCTCGGCACGGCGGATTTTGCCGGCGGCGGAACCGATACGCTTTCGTTATCCGGCACGGCGCTCTTCAAGGGGACCCTGGCGAACGCCGGCGGCCTGGCGGTGAACGTCGCCGGCGGCACGCTCGACGTCGCCAAGCCGGCGGCGATCGCGTCGCTCAACGTCGGCGCCGGCGGGACGCTCATCGCCACGCTCGACAAGACCGCTGGTTCCGGCACGGCTTTCGCCGTCTCCGGCACCGCCACGTTCGGCACCGGCGCCAAGCTCGTGTTGCGCCTGGCGAATGTGCATGATGCGGTCGGCAGCTACGACGTGGTTCAGGCCGGTTCGCTGCAGGGCGCCTCCGGCATCGCGCTGGACGACGACTTGATCCCGTTCCTGTTCAAGGCGTCGCTTGCCAGCAATCCCGGCCCCAACACGATCGCCGTCGACGTGGCGAAGAAGTCGGTCCAGGAACTGGGCCTCAACCGTTCCCAGGCGAGTGCCTACAACGCCATCTTCGCCGCGTTCGGCAAGGACGCCGATATCGACGGCGTCTTCCTCGGGACGACCGACGGCGATACTTTCCGCAGCGAAATCACCCAGATGCTGCCCGACCATGCCGGTGGCTCGTTCGAGGGCATCAGCGAAGGCATCAGGGCTTTCGCGCGGCAACTCGCGGACCCGGCGAGCCCGGTCTATTCGCTCGGCGGCCTCGACATCATCGTGAACGCCGCCGGGTGGTCGGCCGACAAGAGCCAGGGCGACACGGCCGCGTTCAACCTCGGCGGCTTCGGCTTTTCCGGCGGCGGCGGCATCAATACCGGGGTCGGCAGTTTCGGGCTGACCGCGTCCTGGCTGTGGAACAACTACAATCAGGGAAGCGACAGCAACATCGTGCAGTCCGACACTTACGAGCTCGCCGCCTACTGGCACGGGAGCTGGGGCGGGTTTTCAGCGTACGCGCGCGGCTCGGTCGGCCGATCCGATTTCAACGGTCGGCGTACCTTCACCGGTCTCAGTGGCACCCAGCAAGTGGAGAAGAGCGCGCTCGCCGATCGCAGCGGCACGCTGGTGTCGGCAAGCGGCGGCATCGCCTACGAAGGGGGCGGCAGCCATTTCTTCTTCCGTCCCACGGCGAGCTTCGATTACCTGAAACTGCACGAGAAGGGCTACACCGATACCGGCGGCGGCGCGGGCCTCGATCTCATCGTCGATCCTCGCAACAGCGACGAACTTGCGGTCAACGGCGGCCTCGTGCTCGGCATCGACTTCACCGGCACGCGCAAGCGCGACGAGAACTGGTTCCGCATCGAGACCGAAGGCGGTTGGCGCGAGATCGTCGGCGGGGCGCTCGGGGCGACGACCGCGCATTTTGCAGGCGGTACACCCTTCACGCTCGAGCCCGATCAGGAGAAGAGCGGCTGGTTCGCTCGGCTGCGCGCGCTCGGCGGCAGCGAGACCTTCAACGTTTCCGGCGAGGCCGGCGCAGAACGACGCCTCGGCGGAACCGCCCTCTCGCTTCGCGGAAGCCTGACGATGGGCTTCTGACGCAGCTCGTTTGCCCGACGGCCACTCGCGGGCCGGCCGGGAAGGACCGGTCGCAGCGGTTTCCCCAGCCCCCCTCGCTGCGACCGGTCCAAATCGATTGTCGCCATGGGGGTGGAACCTCGCCACATCGGGACGGCCTTGCGCTCGCGTCGCCGGCAAAGCGTGCGGGAACGCCGGGTGCTTGCGCTGTCACCGATGCCGGCGATTGCCGCCGGCCACCGGGCGTCACTTTGCACGCGCGCCTCGTGAATCATGCAAAGAGGCAAGCCTCGGTCCGCTCGCGTCGTCAGGGCGGCGGCCCGTCCCGGGCGGCTTCTTCGTCGGGCGAGCGTATTGACGCGAAGGTTGAACCCGCATCGGCAACCTCGCCACCAAGGCGGTAAGACACCTGCCAATTTGGGAGCCGATGGAGTGACCCGCAATCTTGCGACCCTTTTCTGCCTTGCCGTGGCCTCGCTCTTCGCCGCCGGCCCCCTCGAAGCGCAAAAGGAGCCGCCGCAGGTCGTGTCGGTCGAACTTTCCAGCTTCAGGTTCACGCCCCATTCGCTGATCTTCGAGCACGGCCGGACCTACCGCCTTCACCTCGCCAACACCTCCGGCGGTGGTCACGATTTCACGGCGCCCGAATTCTTCGCATCGAGCGCAATCGCCCCAGCCGACAGGAGCGAGGTCGTCGGCGGCAAGGTGAGATTGTCGGGCAAGCAAAGCCTCGATGTCGTTCTCACCCCGGAAAAGCCCGGCACCTATGAGCTCCACTGCTCGCATTTCCTTCACTCCGGCATGGGCATGAAGGGCGAGATCACGGTCCAATAGGCGGGCATTCCGCTTGGCGGCAGACCGTGCGATAATTGAACCCGCCGGGTGCGGCTGCGGATTTACCCGCAGGACGAGAGACATGAGACCGATGACGTGAACGACAAGCTGGTCCGTAAGGCCGAGCGGGCGCCCTCGTCGCGCGGCTCGAATGCCGAGGAACTCCTGATCCTGGAGAAGATCAGGCTGGGCGATTATGGCGCGTTCGAACGGCTTTACCGCCTGTATCATCCCCGCCTGACCAACTTCCTCCTGAAGATGGTGCGTCGGCCGCAGCTCGTCGAGGAAGTGCTGAACGACACGATGATGGTCGTTTGGCAACGGCCGGACAGTTTCCACGGCGGCAGCAAGCTGTCGACCTGGATATTCGCGATCGCCTATCGCAAGGCCTTGAAAGGATTGAAGAGGTTCGACGATCCGCTTGAAGATCCCGAGGCACAGGAGCGCATCAGCGAAGAGGACAGCCCCGAGCAGAATTCAGCCGGCCAGCGACGCCGCGATCTGCTGGCGGAGGCCATGCAGGATTTGTCACCTGCGCATAGAGCGGTGGTCGACCTCACATATTATCACGAACTGGACTATAACGAGATCGCGAGGATCCTCGATTGTCCGGTCGGAACAGTAAAGACACGAATGTTTCACGCCCGTCGCCAGTTGCGCCGCGTCTTGGAAGGCGGCCTGGAAGACTGGGTCTAGGAGCCTGACGAGGACATGGCAGAGATCTTTTCCCTTCGGCCCAGCGAGCACGAAGCCGTGCAGAAGCTGTTGCCGTGGTTCGTCAACGGCACTCTCGCGGACCGCGAGAGTGCGCGCGTCGAAACCCACCTGGCGCAATGTGCCGAGTGCCGCGAGGATCTCGGCTTCGAGCAGAAGCTCGCGCACGGCGTCGCGACCCTGCCGCTCAACGCCGACGAGGGATGGAAGGCGATGCAGCTTCGCATGGCCGAAACCGCGCCGGATGCCGTTCCGGCTCCCCCGGTGCGCTGGCTCCGCCGGCGAGTTCCGGTGGGCTGGGCGATGGCCGGTTCGCTGGCTGCCTCCGTCGCCCTCGCGGTGATGATATCAGGCGTGAGGCCGAATGCCGCTCCACAGCAGACTTATCACACGCTTGGCTCTTCCGGCGGCGCCACGAACGGCCAAATGGTGGTTCTGTTCAAGCCGGACACGACCGAGCAGCAGATGCGGGTGATCCTGTCTGCGCAAAGTGCCCGTCTGGTCGATGGGCCGACCGCTGCGGGGGCCTACGTGGTGCGCGTCGACGACGGCGATCCGGCCGTTGCCATCAAGGCCTTGCGGGAATCGAGCCAGGTCCTGCTGGCCGAGCCGCTCGCCAACGATGGGCGTCCCTGATGGCCAACCTGCGCTCTCTCCTGGCGCTCTTGCTGGTGGTGGTGGCGCCTGCGCCCGCCTGGGCGGCTTCCATACCGTTCGTTTCGCCGGCGGACGCGAAGACGAGCGCCAATGAGGAACGACAGATCCTCGTCATGCTGAAGATGCCGCCGCCGCATTACCGGCCGAACTCCGGCTACAGCGGCAATTACGGCGATCTGGCCTCTCGCGAGGCACGCAAGCGCATCGCGCGCAGCATTGCGGACAGGTACGGAGTCGAGCTGCGTGACGGGTGGCCCATGCCGCTGCTCGGCGTCGATTGCTTCGTGATGGTCGTTCCCCTCGGCAAGTCGATCGACAAGGTGATCGCCGCCGTCTCGAAGGAGCCCAGCGTCGCCTGGTCGCAGCGAATGACGTCCTATGCGATCCCGAGCAAGGCGCGGGCTGGAGGCGATCCGCTCTACCCGATCCAGCCGACCGCCGGCGAATGGAAGCTGAGGGAGATCCAGCGCGCCGCCACCGGCCGAGGCGTGAAGATCGCCATCGTCGACAGCCAGGTCGATGTCGACCATCCGGATCTGGCCGGCCAGTTCGTGGTCGACAGGAATTTCGTCGATGGGCCGCCGAGCGGCGGCGAAGCCCACGGGACGCACGTGGCCGGCATAATCGGTGCCAAGTCCGGAAACGGGATCGGCATTGCCGGCGTGGCCCCGGGCGCGAAGCTCATGGCGCTGCGGGCCTGCCACGAGGTGAACCGCGGTCAGCAGACACTTTGCCAATCGCTGGCCCTGGCCAAGGCCCTCGAATTTGCGATCGAGAACAATGCCAACATCATCAACCTCAGCCTGAGCGGGCCGTCCGACCTGTTGCTGAGCAAATTGCTCGATGTGGCGATCGGCCGTCAGATCACGGTTGTCGCCGCCTTCGACCAGGATCTTCCTGCCGGTGGCTTCCCCGCGTCGCTGCGGGGCGTTATTCCGGTCGCGGATGAAGCGCTTCAAACGATGCCCGTTGGTGTATACGGTGCACCCGGTCGAGACTTGCCGACCACACAACCTGGAGGCGGATGGAGTCTCGTCAATGGCACGTCATACGCTGTCGCCCAAGTCAGCGGCCTGGCGGCCCTTGCTGACGAGAAGGGCAG
>DATJHD010000244.1:0-13190 GCA_035494275.1 Croceibacterium sp. | reverse complement strand
CCCCTGGCCGCAGCAGCGCTTCGGCCACGGCTGCGCACCGTACCAGGCGTCGGCGACGAAGATGTCCTTGACGTTCTTCAGCTGGTCGGTCCCGTCCCACGTCCCGCGCAAGACGGCGAGCGTGGTCTGGTCGGAGTTCGTTGCGTCAGGCTTGACGTAGCTCAGGTAGATGAAGTGGTTCTTGGCGAAGCCCGGGTCGAGCGCGATGTCGTAAAGGCCGCCGATGCCGGCCGGATTGATCGGCGGCAGGCCGGCGACGGCGACCGGGTCGAGCTTGCCGTCGCGGATCACCCTGAGGCGTCCGCCGCGCTCGGTCACCAGGATCTTCCCGTCGGGGAGGAAAGCGATCGACCACGGGTGGTCCAGCCGATTGGCGACCAGCTCGACGTGAATGTTGCCGTGCCGTGTGGCGAAGTCCCAGGGGCCCGCGCCGAGCGGAGTCGCCGGCGGCGGGCCGGCGCGGCGCGGAGCGGGTGTCGCCGCGGGCGGAGTTGGCGCAGGGGCCGCGTTCTGGGCCGCTGCAGCGGTCGCCAGCATGGTGCCGCACGCCAGGGCGGCGGCCGCTCCGAGGGCACGCACCGTCGTTCGCTTCATCGTCAATTCCCCTCCCGATCCATCGAAGTTGATTCTGTCCAATCGAAGCGACCCTAGGCACTCCTTCGAGCGCGCACAACATCCGGTTTTCCTTGCCCGCGATGGCTCGCGCGCTACGATGCCGGCGAGGGATGTGGGAGGTTTCGATGGGTCCGCTGCTGATTGCCATTGCCGTTGTCGTGATCATCTTCCTGATGATGGGCGTGCGGGTCGTTCGCCAGGGCTATGTCTACACGTTCGAACGGTTCGGGAAATTCACGCTCGCGGCCGAGCCGGGAATGCATCTCATCGTGCCCTTCGTCGATCGCGTGGGGCAGAAGGTCAACGTGATGGAGCAGGTGCTCGACGTGCCCGGCCAGGAGATCATCACCAAGGACAACGCGATGGTCGGCGTGGACGCGGTGGTGTTCTTCCAGGTGCTCGACGCGGGCAAGGCGGCGTACGAGGTGCACAACCTGTACAACGCGATCATGGCCCTCACGACGACCAACCTGCGCACGGTCATGGGCTCGATGGATCTCGACGAAACGCTGTCCAAGCGTGACGAGATCAACGCGCGTCTCCTCAGCGTGGTCGATCACGCGACCAGCCCGTGGGGGGTCAAGATCACGCGGGTCGAAATCAAGGATATCCGCCCGCCGAAGGACATTTCGGAAGCGATGGCGCGACAGATGAAGGCGGAGCGCTTGAAGCGCGCCGAGATTCTCGAGGCCGAGGGCGAGCGCGCCAGCCGCATCCTCAAGGCGGAGGGCGAAAAGCAGTCGGCGATCCTCTCGGCAGAAGGCAAGCGGGAGGCGGCCTTTCGCGAGGCTGAGGCCCGCGAGCGCTCGGCCGAGGCCGAGGCGAAGGCCACCCAGGTCGTGTCGGACGCGATCGGCCAATCGGGCAGCCAGGCCATCAACTACTTCATCGCGCAGCAGTACACCGCGGCGATCAGCCGTTTCGCCACCAGCCCCAACGCCAAGACCATCCTGTTCCCGGTCGAGGCGACCCAGCTGATCGGCACGCTCGGCGGCATCGGCGAGCTGGCGCGCGAGGCGCTCGCCGGCAGCGCGTCGAACGGCTCGCCGGGGGCCGCCTCGCTCAAGCCGCCTGCCCCTCCGTCAGCGAGCGTCCCGCGGACAGGGAAGGAATGATGCCGACAGGCTGGCTCAACGGCATTGAGCCGCAATGGGCCTGGTTGACGCTCGGCGTGGTGCTCGCCGGGCTCGAGATGCTCCTGCCGGGCTACTATCTCATCTGGGTCGCGGTGGCCGCGCTCATCACGGGGGTGCTCGCCGCCCTGACGCCCATGACCCTGCCGCTGGAGGTGGCGAGCTTCGCCGTTCTGGCGGTGATCACGGTCTTTTCGGCGCGGCGGTTCCTGAGCGACAATCCCATTGTCAGTTCCGACCCGCTGATGAATCGCCGAGGCGCCCGCCTCGCCGGGCAGATGGCGCTCGTGGTCCAGGCGATCAGCCACGGCAGTGGCCGGGTGCGGGTCGGCGACGGCGAATGGAATGTCCGCGGCCCCGACACGGCGGAGGGCCAGTGGGTGAAGATCACAGGGAACGACGGCGCGACCCTCCTCGTCGAACGGCCGGCGCTCTCGGCGAACGACCTGCCCGCCGTTGACTGATCAGGTCCGCGGTTCCTGCGGCGGCGTCCCGCGCCCGCTGAACCGCATCGGTGCCGTCGCGGGCGTGGCCCCCGGCGCAAGCCGCTTGTCGCCGAACCGGCCGTGCTTGCGGTAACGGATCATCCAGCGGTCGAGGAACAACCCCAGCGGCTTGGGCGTGACGCCGAGGTCCCTCACCCCGGGCAATCTTCCGGACGGCACGCTGCCGCGCTTCAGCAGCTTCCACTGATCGGTGTTCATCGGCGTCAACGGCAGCATCGCGAAGAAGGCCGCGAGGCCGTCCGGCACTTTCACGAAATGCCGCTTCCTGCCTTGCGCCCGGGCAATTCGCTGGTTCAGCTCGATCATGGTCACGGCCTCGGGGCCGGCGATCTCATAGGTCTTTCCGCCGTGCCTTGAAGGATCGGCCAGCGCGTTCGCGATCGCCTCGGCGGCATCGTCGACCCACAGCGGCTGGAGCTTCGAGCTCGCGCCGAACACAGGCACCGCCGGCCAGTCGGCGACATAGCTGGCGAACATATTGAGGAACTTGTCGTCCTCGCCGAAAAGGACTGACGGGCGAAGGACGGTGGCCGCCGGAAAAGCTTCGCGGACCAGCCCTTCGCCCCGACCCTTCGTCGCTGCGTAGCCGCTGTCCGACCCGGGGTCGGCGCCGATGGCCGACACATAGACGAAGCTTGAGGCTCCATTGGCCGCTGCCAGCTCGGCCGCGGCGCCCGCTCCCTGCGCCTGCAACGCGAACAGGTCGCCCGCGAAGCTCCCGACCAGGTAGACCGCGGCGTCGGCGCCCTGCATCGCGGTTTCGAGGCTGCGACGATCTGTCACGTCGCAGCGGGCGAACTGGATTTGCCCGAGATTGGCCAATGGCCGCAGGCGGATGGCCCTTTCGGGGTGCCGGTCGGCGATCCTGAGTCGGGCGCCCCGGTCGAGCAGTTCTTCCGCCAGGTACGTGCCGAGGAAGCCGCTGCCGCCGATCAGCACGACCAGTCTATCTTCGAGCGGTCCGTAGTTTGCCATGACCCTGTCAGTTCGTACCAATTCCGGTGCGCGCCATGCAGCAAGCGCCGTTCCATCGCAAGCGGCCTTGCCAAGCCGCCCCGAGAGTTGCAGGGACACGCCGGAATTGGTTTCACGTGAAAGGACCTCCCCATGCGCCAGATCGACCATCTCATTGTCGGCGGCACCGGCAGCGGAGCAGGCGGGCGCAAGGGTGACGTGTTCGACCCCAACAGCGGCGCCGTCCAGGCGCACGTCGCGTTCGGCGGCAAGGCCGAACTCGACCGTGCCGTGGAGGCGGCGAAGAAGGTGCAGCCCGGCTGGGCGGCCGTCAATCCGCAGCGGCGCGCGCGGGTGATGTTCCGCTACAAGGAGCTGATCGAGGACCACATCCAGGAGCTCGCCGAGTTGCTCTCGAGCGAGCACGGCAAGGTGATCGACGACGCCAGGGGCGACGTCCAGCGCGGGCTCGAGGTCATCGAGTTCGCCTGCGGCATCCCGCACGTGCAGAAGGGCGAGTACACGATGGGCGCCGGTCCCGGCATCGACGTCTATTCGATGCGCCAGCCGCTCGGCATCGGCGCGGGCATCACCCCGTTCAACTTCCCGGCGATGATCCCGCTGTGGATGTTCGGCATGGCGATTGCCGCCGGCAACGCCTTCATCCTCAAGCCGAGCGAGCGGGACCCGAGCGTGCCGGTGCGCCTCGCCGAGCTGTTCCTCGAGGCTGGCGCGCCCGAGGGATTGCTGCAGGTGGTCCACGGCGACAAGGAGATGGTCGATGCGATCCTCGATCATCCGGACATCGCGGCCGTCAGCTTCGTCGGCTCATCCGACATCGCGCACTACGTGTACCAGCGCGGCGTTGCCGCCGGGAAGCGGGTGCAGGCGATGGGCGGGGCCAAGAATCACGGCATCGTCATGCCCGATGCCGACATGGACCAGGTCGTCAACGATCTCGCCGGTGCGGCGTTCGGCAGCGCGGGCGAGCGGTGCATGGCGCTCCCCGTGGCGGTCCCGGTGGGCGAGGAGACCGCCGTGCGCCTGCGCGAAAGGCTTATTCCCGCGATCAACGGCTTGCGCGTCGGCGTGTCGACCGATCCCGAGGCGCACTACGGTCCTGTCGTCAGCGCTCAGCACAAGGCGCGGATCGAGGAATGGATCGGCAAGGCCGAGGCCGAGGGCGGCGAGATCGTCATCGACGGCCGCGGGTTCAGCCTGCAGGGGCACGAGGGCGGCTTCTTCGTCGGCCCGACGCTCATCGACCATGTCACGCCGGACATGGCGAGCTACCACAACGAGATCTTCGGCCCCGTGCTGCAGATCGTCCGGGCGAGAGACTTCGAGGAAGCGGTGATGCTTCCTTCCAGGCACCAGTACGGCAACGGTGTCGCCATCTTCACCCGCAACGGCCACGCCGCGCGCGAGTTCGCCGCGCGCGTCAATGTCGGCATGGTCGGCATCAACGTGCCGATCCCGGTGCCGGTCAGCTACCACACCTTCGGCGGCTGGAAGCGCAGCGCGTTCGGCGACACCAACCAGTACGGGATGGAGGGCCTCAAGTTCTGGACCAAGGTCAAGACGGTGACCCAGCGCTGGCCGGACGGCTCGGTCACCGGCGAGAACGCTTTCGTCATTCCGACGATGGGGTGATAGGCTGCCGCGCAAATGAACAGGGAGCGGGCATGAGACACCCTGTGTCCACCCTTGATGGGTCAGGCGGCGATTTTGGTGGCGCCGGCGGGCGTGAGCGGGCGGAAGCGGTGACCGTCGGTGCGCAGGATGTCGGCGAGCATATAGGCGTCGCCGGGATCGGACTTGCCGCTGGCGGCGCGGTAGCGCGGGCGGCAGGCTTTGACGACATTGGGATGGATCGGGATCACCGGATGGCCGGCTTCGACCAGCGTGTCGACGAGCAGGGTGGGG
Source organism: Croceibacterium sp. (assembly GCA_035494275.1). Taxonomy (GTDB): domain Bacteria; phylum Pseudomonadota; class Alphaproteobacteria; order Sphingomonadales; family Sphingomonadaceae; genus Croceibacterium_B. The sequence continues at coordinate 8,056 of DATJHD010000244.1, read as the reverse complement.
CGCTCGATGGCGATGGGCAGTTCGGCCGGCGCGGCGATCGCGCGCAGGCGTGCCAGCAGGGCGGCGAGGCCCGTCGCATCGCGGCGAACTTCCTCGCGCGCGACGAGCTGGCCGGAGCCATCGATGATGCAGACCGAGTGGCTGGCGCCACCCCAGTCCAGTCCAGCGTGAAAGGGCATGTGCCGATCCCTCGGGTTGGTGTAGACTCACCCGAGCTGGGAGATCGTGCGGATCGCTCACTGACAGGCGCTCTGGCCGACAAGCACTGGCGCTTCACCCTGTGGTCCGTTGCGGTCTCCCGGCACCTGCCGCGCAGCGGGTCTCATGCGGGCCATCTCGTGGCGAGCGACGCTGGCCGTCACGACAGGTGCTCGGGCTGTCGAATACTACGCCGCTTCGCGGCTTCGCGTCCAACAGCCAGGAGGTACCCCAGTGAGCGAGTACGATACGATCCTCGTCGAAGAGCGTGATGCGGTGACCCTCGTCACGCTCAACCGACCGCAGGCGCTGAACGCGCTCAACACGGCGGTGCTTGAGGATCTCATCGCTGCCTTCACCGCATTCGAAGCGGACGACCGCCAACGATGCGCGGTCTTGACCGGCAGCGGCGAGAAAGCCTTTGCTGCCGGCGCGGACATCAAGGAGATGGCCGACAAGCCGATGGCCGACTTCTACCGCGAGGATTTCTTCGCGCGCTGGACCAGCGACTTCACCAACAAGATCCGCAAGCCGTGGATCGCCGCGGTCAACGGCTTCGCGCTCGGCGGCGGGTGCGAGCTGGCGATGATGGCCGATTTCATCATCGCCGCCGACAGCGCCAAGTTCGGGCAGCCGGAGATCAAGCTCGGCGTTTCCCCGGGCATGGGCGGAAGCCAGCGGCTCACCCACGCGATCGGCAAGGCCAAGGCCATGGAAATGGTGCTGACCGGGCGCCTGATGGATGCGACGGAAGCGGAGCGCTCGGGTCTGGTCGCGCGTGTCGTTGCGGCCACCGACCTGCTCGACGAGGCGCTCAAAACGGCCTCTTTGATCGCCGCCATGCCTCCGCTCGCGGCGATCGCGAACAAGGAGCTGGTCAACGCCGCGTTCGAGCTTGGACTCGGCCAGGGCATTGTCCACGAGCGCCGCCTGTTCCAGCTTCTGGCCGCGACCGAGGACAAGGCTGAGGGCATGCGTGCCTTCATCGAGAAGCGCGACGCAAGATGGAAGGGACGCTGAGGCCATGAAGATCGCCTTCATCGGGCTGGGCAACATGGGCGGAGGAATGGCGCCGAACCTCGTCAAGGCGGGACACGAGGTGCGCGCCTTCGATTTGTCCGACGAGGCGCTGACGAAGGCGCGCGAGGGCGGTTGCGGCGCCTTCGGCTCGGTTGAGGAAGCCGTCGAGGGGACCGAAGCGGTCGTCTCGATGCTGCCCAACGGGACGATCGTGAGGGACGTTTACACGAGGGCCGTGATGGGCCGCGCCCCGAAGGAGGCCATTCTCATCGACTGCTCGACGATCGACGTCGCGACCGCGCGCGAGGTTCAGCGCCTCGCGGCGGAGGAGGGCTATGAGATGGTCGATGCGCCGGTCTCCGGCGGCATCGCCGCCGCCGCAGCCGGCACGCTGACATTCATGGTCGGCGGCGGCAAGGCGGCGTTCGGACACGCGCAAGCGGTTCTCAAGGACATGGGCAAGGCGGTCATCCATGCCGGCGACGCCGGCGCCGGGCAGGCCGCCAAGATCTGCAACAACATGATGCTCGCGATCCACATGATCGGCACCTGCGAGGGCTTCGCGATGGCACAGAAGCTCGGCCTCGATCCGCAGGTGTTCTACGACATCGCCTCGGTCAGTTCGGGGCAGAGCTGGTCGGTCACCTCGTACTGTCCTGTTCCGGGCGTCGGCCCGAAAACCCCGGCCGACAACGGCTATCAGGGCGGCTTCGCTACGGCCCTGATGCTCAAGGACCTCAAGCTGGCGATGGAAGCGGCGGCCACGGCCAACATCGACCCGAAGCTCGGCCGGCACGCGAAGGATATCTATCAATCGTTCGACGAGGCGGGAAACGGCTCGCTGGATTTCTCGGCGATCATCAAGGCCGTGTGACCGGCTGCGCGATCAGGCAGCTGCCGCGCGGATCGAAGACCACCTCGTCGATCGAATGGGCAAGGGCACACTGCCCGGGCCCGACCGGCTCGCCTTCGACGGTGGCCTTTGCGCTGCGCGGGATCACCAGCAGGCAACCGCGATAGCGTAGCGCGGTGGTCTCATCTGGAATGCCGGCCACGAAGTCGAGGCGAAAATGCGGCCCATCGACGAGCCGCGCGTCCTCATGCTCGGGCAGGACCGCGTGCAAGGCCATGTCGTAGGGCTCGCCCCTAGAGACGGCGATGGCTTCGTCGAGATGGAGTTCGCGCGGCCGGCCGTAATCGTAAAGGCGATAGGTGATGTCGGAATTCTGTTGCACTTCGATCACGCTGACGCCGCCGCCGATCGCGTGCACGGTGTTGGCGGGGATATAGAAGAAGTCGCCCGGCTTCACCTTGTGCCAGGTCAGCATGCCTTCGATGCTGCCGTCCTGCGCTGCGGCGCGCATCGCGTCGCGGGTGATCGGCCGGTTGAAGCCGATACCGAGCGCTGCGCCGGGCTCAGCGTCGATCACGACCCAGCATTCGGACTTGCCCTTGCGACCGAGCCCCTTCGCTTCGGTTTGCTCGTCGGTAGGATGGACCTGGACCGAAAGCTTCTCGCTGGTGAAGATGTACTTCACCAGCAGTTGCGGCAGGTCCCTCGGCGGTTCGAACCAGATCTCGCCGATGCGTCTTCCCTCCGGCGCAACAAAGGGAGGGGGCAACTTGTCGCGGCCCCAAGGTTTCTCGACCGTCTTGGTTACGAGCAGCATGACCGCTCAACGATGGCCTAACGCATGAGGTCCAGCAAGTCGGCAATCTTTACCGTGGCAAACCCGACGGCGCTGTCGGAGATCCCGTACGGGATAAGCAGCCGCTGACCGACCTTCAGCACGCCGCAGGTATAGACGACGTTGGGCACGTAACCGGAGCGATCGGCATCGGTTGCCGTCAACACCGGCTCCTTCGTCCGCCCGATCACTTTCGACGGATCGCTGGCGTCGAGCAGCGCGCAGCCGAGCGCGTACTTGCGCATCGCCCCGACGCCGTGCGTGATCACCAGCCAACCCTCGTCGGTCAATACCGGGCTGCCGCAATTGCCGATCTGGATGAACTCCCAGGGATACTTGGGCTCCATCAGCAGCGCGCCTTCGGTGTTCCACCGGTCGAGCCGGTCGGACTTCAGGAGAAACAGGTTCTTGCCGTCCTGCCGGCCCAGCATCGCGTACTTCCCGCCGACCTTTTGCGGGAACAGCGCCATGCCCTTGTTGCGCCCGGCCCGGCCGACGATCGGCTCGAGCAGGAAGCGCTTGAAGTCGAGCGTGCGCAAGAGCTCGGAACGAATCGATCGGCCCGAATAGGCGGTGTAGGTGCCGATCCATTCGTATTCGCCGCCGCCATGATCGAAGCGAACGAGCCGCAGGTCTTCCACGCCGCCCGCCTGCTGCTCGGTGATCGGAAAGATCACCGTGTTGGAGAGGCTCGAATCGCGCTGGCGGTGGACGATCACGCCGGAGTCGCTGTCGGCGAGGCTCGCATCGTCGAGCTCGACCGAAGTCGCGAAGCTCGATTGCGGCCAGAGGCTGAAGCTGCCGTCGGCGCGGGCGATCCCCTCGCGGAAGGCAATCGTGCTGATGTGCCCTTCGCCCACCGCCCGAAGCGACATCACGAAGCGCACCGAGCTGTCGTCGAGGCCGCTCTGGTCCGGGTGCGGCACGATCGACGGATTCATCAGCGCCGCCGCGGCATAGGTATATTCATGGCAGAAATAGGCGCCGATCAGCCGCCGCCGCGCCGGCGTGAAGGCTTTCGCGTCGAGGCCGAGGTGCTTGGCGACTTCTTCGAAGCGGTCCTCGAACATCTGCTCGGTCTGCCAGTGCCGTTCGGCAAAGTCGGCGCGGACCTTGGCGTAAGCCCTGGCAGCCGCGTTGTCGCTCAGCGCGCAGATGTCCTCGACGAGGCGCCGCGCACGGCTGTCCGGCGCATTTCTCGCCTGCCAGCCGAGGTGAAACGGCCGGAGGACGACGCGGGTCGGATCGGCGTGGAGCCTCGTGTCAAGTATGCGCAACGGGCTCGGCGACCCGTTGCGCGGGCTCGCCGATCCCTCTTCCTGTGGTCGAATCGCTTTGGTTGCCACGCAACAGGCCTATCAGGGAATAGTAACTGAGTTGGAAGGCCAAGATCGATTCCGCCCCACAGTTTTCGTTGGCGCCCCGTGGGTTGATGCCGTCGCGGCACCGCCCGGTGGCGAGGTTGGCCAACGCCACGCCGCGATCGTTCGCGCCGAAGAACCAGCGCCATGCCGCCAAACCGTGATGCTGCCACACCGGATCGCCGCTCGCCTGCCACGCCGCAGACGCGGCCTCGATCGCGGCTTGCGCTTCGAGCGGCTGCTGGTCGTAGGGCAGGCTGGTGTGTGCATGGCCGAAAGTGTCGGAGCCGATCGGCCGGAAATGTCCGTGGCCGGCGATCTGGCGGCTGGCGATCCAGCGCAGGCTGTCGAGCCCCGCATCGACGAAGCTGTCGTTCTTCAGGGCCAGCCCGGCCTCGAGCAGCGCTTGCGACAGGCGTGGATTGTCGTAGCCGAGCATTGCCTCGAACCAGGCCCAATCCGGGCGCCGGGAAGCGTCGAGCAGGCGGTGCAGGAAGTCCGCCCCTTGCTGGAGAAACTCCCGCGAGGCGCCGTGATCGGGGATTTGGCGCAAGAGCGCCGCGGCCCCGAGCATGGCGAAAGCGACGGCGCGCGGCGAGCCCTGCGGATCGTAGTGCGGCAACACGGTGTCGTAGAGACCCTTGGCCCAGAACCGCAGCGAACGCTCGTCGGCCTTCTCGACCGTCTGGCCCAATGCCCACAAGGCGCGACCATTGGAATCCTCCGAGCCGATATCCTCGCACCAGCTGCGGTCGAACCGCATGAAGTTGCGAAAGCCTTTGGCGTCCGGATTCCAGGCGTGCTGCACGAACGACGCGTAGACCTGCCGCCAGCGCGTGCGCTCGGCCGCATCGACGCCTTCCGAGACGTTCATCAGCATGAGCGCGCGGGCATTGTCGTCGAGGCAATAGCCATGCGCGCGATCAGGGACGATGCCGATCGAGTGCTGCAGGATCCCGGTCGTATCGCTCATCGCGACGACGGCGGCGATCGCCGGAGCGGCGGCGAGCGGCGCCGGGCGCTGGCTTTGCTGAATGACGGCATGCTCGATCAGCTCGGCCGCGCCGTCGGCAAAGCGCGACCAGATCGTGTCCCGGCCGCGAGCGTAAGCGCGGCGCTGCATCGCCGTCAGGCGCTGCGGATCGTCGAGCAGCCGGTTTATCGCGGCGGCAATCGCGCCGGAGCTCGGCTCGACGATTTCGCCGACCTCGTCGGCCAGCAGTTCACGGGCATGGAGATAGGGGGTGGACACCACCGCCTTGCCCAGCGCCACGGCGTAACTGAGCGTTCCCGAGGTCGATTGCTGCATACCGGGATAGGGCGTGATGTAGATATCGCAGGCCTCGAGCTGGTCGACGAGCTCGTCGATCTTGAGGAAGCGGTTCTCCCACTGGATGTGATCGGCAACACCGAGCTCGGCGGCGAGCGCTTGCAGGCGTTCGCGATAGGTCTCGCCGTCGACGGCGACCAAGTTGGGGTGGGTTTCGCCGACGATGCGGTAGATCACGTCAGGGTGCCGTTCGACGATTGCAGGCAATGCCTCGATCGCGGTCTCGAGGCCTTTGCCGGGGCCGAGCAGGCCGAACGTCGTCAGCACCGTTCGCCCCGTAAGCCCGAGGCGTGCCTTGAACTCTGCCTGCCGGCCGAACGGCCGATCGGGAGCGCCGTGCGGAATGACTTCGAGGATCTCGTGCGGCGCCCCGTAATGCTCGGCGAGCAAGTCGCGCGAATGGCGGCTCATGACCATGATGCGGCTGGATCGCGCGACGAGATGGCGCAGAATCGCCAGCTGGCGCGGCGAAGGCTCACCAAGGACGGTGTGCGGCGTGAGGATCAGGGGAGCGGCAAGGCGATCGACGAATTCGAGCACCATCTCGCCGTCCGGGCCGCCGAAAATGCCGTATTCGTGCTGCAACCACACGGCATCGACGCCGCTGTCGTTGATCCGCCGCGTCGCTTCGGCATAGTCCGCCGGGTCGTCGCAGGCGATCGTTGCTGCCACCCCGTCATAGGCGATCGGGCGCTGAGGATCGTCGAGCGCATAGACGTCGACGGTGATGTTGGGATGAAATTGGCCGAGCTGGCGGAAAATGTCCGACGTGAAGGTGGCTATGCCGCACTTGCGGGGCAGGTAGTTGCCGACAAGCGCGATGCGGCGAGGAGGCGTATCCTTGCCCGGCGCGAGCGTGAAGATCGAGCGGACCGGGCTTGCCTCGCCCGGGGGAGCAAATCGTTCGGTCGTGTGCTGTTCGAGGTTCATCGGAATTCCCGGCATAGTTGGTCGCGGTGCCCCGTCCCGATGGGGTCATGCATTGTGCATCGCAGCACATATAATGCTGCAACGCAATAAAATCAACTTACGTACAGCGGTTGAACACGCGCAAGGGGAGTGCTGCGTCCCGTCCAGAAGCTGCAATCCGTAAATGTCCGAGAGGGGGTTTTGTTTCCGGCGATTTCAGTCGGTTCGTCGCAAACTTTCCGACGCGGCCGGGCCTCAGGCGGCCGCGTTGTGCGCTTCCTCCACGATCGAGGTGTCCCACTCGAGTGCGCCGAGGTCGGCGCGGGTGAACAGGCGAATCGCACCATGGTCGCGATTCGCGAGCTTTTCGACGAAGTCCGGATCACCGATCAGCGCGCGGCCGACCGCGACCAGGTCGAACTCGCCGGCCGCCATGCGCGTTTCGAGATCGGCCACGGCCTCGGCTACACGGGGCGAGGGATCCCTCGCCTCCATGAATGTGGTCATCACATCGGTGTCGAGCCCGACGCTTCCGACGGTGATCGTCGGCAGTCCGCTGAGCGCCTTGACCCAGCCGGCGAGATTCTTGCCGTCGCCGGCCCACTCGGGTTCCCAGAACCGCCGCGTCGAACAGTGCAGGACATCGACGCCGGCCTCGCGCAGGATCGTCACCATCCGTTCGAGTTCGTCCGGGTTTGCGGCGACCTTGGCGCCGTAGTCCACTTCCTTCCATTGCGAGAAGCGCAGCGAGATCAGGAAATGAGGACCGCATTCATGGCGGATGGCGCTGACGATCTCGGCCGGAAACCGCACCCGGTCGGCGATGTCGGGCCCGCCGTATCCGTCCTCGCGCACGTTGGAACCTTGCCACAGGAACTGGTCGAGGAGGTAGCCGTGTGCGCAATGAACCTCGATGCCCGACGCCCCGATGTCGCGGGCCACGCAGGCCGAGCGGACGAATCCTTCGCCGATCGCCTTCATCTCCTCAAGCGTCATCGCCCGGCCGTTGGCCTTTCCCGGATGGACCCGGCCCGACGGGCTGAGGGCGTTGCCGTCGTTACGCACCGCGCCTTCGTGCCAAAGCTGCAGCAGCATGTGCCCGCCGGCATTGCGCACGGCGCCCACGCAGCGCGCCCACGCGTCGGCGGTTGCCGGAGTAAGCCACGAGGAGTTTGGCTGGGCGGTGGCGGAAGGGTGATCGATCGCCGAGCTTTCGCCGATGATCAGGGGCACGCCGCCTTCGGCCCGGCGCGCGTAATACTGGGCGAGCTCGGGCTTGGGTCGGCCCTGGTCGCACATCCCCCGCTGCATGGCCGGCATAACGAACCGGTTGGCGAGTTCGAGATGACCGAGGCGGAACGGCGTGAACAGCGGCGATACGTCGGTCAACGGGCTTTCCCCTTTCGGCCGCGCACGCCATAACCGCCCGCGCGATGGAACTGGACTATCAGGCTTACGAGCGATTGTTCAACACCGGCGACGACGAAGCGCTGGTCGCCCGCTTCTTCGCCCGCGACACCCGCATGGTCAGCGCGAACGGCACCCGCGAA
>DATJHD010000243.1:0-5824 GCA_035494275.1 Croceibacterium sp. | reverse complement strand
CGGAATGACGAAAAGCTGCGTTGGAGATCGTCGGAAATGCCATTCTCAGTCCTCATGCCGGGGCGCGGACACGCCCGTGAGCGTCTCTATAGCCTGCCCGCCGCGCGCGACAAGGTGGCGCTTCGGCAATGGCCGAAACGCGCGGTGAATGGCGGCTCAGGGGGTGAACGGCTGCTTAACCTGATTGAACTTTCTGTGGGACGCATGCAACACAATGGAAAAACAAAGCGTCGCAAGCGATTCAATCCTAGGTGTTTTAGGGGTCTATGCCTATCGTTCGATTCCATTCGTGCGCTGCTTGCCGAGTCTCTGCGGGATCGGTCAGGAACCGTTAAGGGCGGGGAGCGTCAATCGGATGAGGGTATCGCTTAGATAACAAGAGGCGTGCGCGTCATGGGGCATCGGCGAAACAGCAGCAAACGGGGCGGCCTTGTCGCATCCGTTGCGGCTGCCTCGCTTGTGCTCGCGGGCATTCCGACCGCCAGCTTCGCGCTCGAGGCCCTCGGCGGCCACGCGCCACGCCTGCAAGACGACAGCGCGTTTCCCTTCACCCCGGCTTCGGCCGATCCCCGGCTGGCCAAGTTCGTGGCTGAAAGCACGAACGGGGCTCACCTGATGCGCTTCACCCCGGCCGGCGCCGCCGGCCATGGCCAGCGCGCGGTGACCGTTGCCGTGCGCATAGACGAGGGGACGGCCCACGCGATCGAAGTTCGTTCGGCCATCGCCGCGGCCCAGGATCAGATGTCGGCGGAGGGTCCGGTCAGGATCGCGCCGGTGCGTTACAATCTCGGCGTGCTGCGCGGCTACCAGGGCTTCGCGCAGCTTGCCCAGCCGTCGGTGCTGTCGAAGAAGCTGTCCGACGCAGCAATTCCCGATCTTTCCGCTTTCCGGCCGGCTCCTGCGCCGCAAGGCGACCCAAGCCGCTTCGCCGGCAAGATCGCGCTTCAGCACGAAGAGAAGCTCGGCAGCGCACCACGCACACACGATGCGCTTGGCGAACAGTCGGTCGATGTCGCCGAGAGCTATCGCCTGACGCGCAACCTCGATGTGACCGCGGGTCTGCGCTATTCGCAGCAGCACGATCGCCTGACCAGCGTGAACGGGCCACAGGATAGCCAGGCGGTCTATGTCGGAACCCAATTCCGCTTCTAGGCCGCCGCGCTGGTGACGATGGGAACCCCGCTGCGGCGGGGTTTTTCTTTGTCCAACGCCGTTCGCCCGCTAATCCTGTCACGGCGCTTTCGTTCAGCATCGAGGAGAATCTATGTCACGCGTGGCGATCGTTACCGGCGGCACCCGGGGAATCGGCCGGGCCATTTGCGAAGAGCTCAAGGCCAATGGAATGACGGTCGTCGCGAACTACGCCGGCAACGAGGAAAAGGCGCGAGGCTTCACTCTTGAGAGCGGCATTCCCGCCTACAGGTGGGATGTCGGCGATCACCAGGCGTGCATCGAGGGTTGCGCCAAGGTCGAACGCGAAGTCGGCCCGATCGACGTGCTGGTCAACAACGCCGGCATCACGCGGGATGCCACGCTGCTCAAAATGAGCTTCGAGGACTGGTCCGACGTGATGCGCATCAACCTCGGCGGTTGCTTCAACATGGCGAAGGGTTGCTTCCCGGGCATGAAGGATCGCGGCTGGGGGCGCATCGTCAACATCGGCTCGATCAACGGCCAGGCCGGACAGTACGGGCAGGTCAACTACGCCGCGGCCAAGAGCGGCATCCACGGCTTCACCAAGGCCCTGGCGCAGGAAGGCGCACGTTTCGGGATCACGGTGAATGCGATCGCGCCCGGCTACATCGACACCGACATGGTCGCGGCGGTGCCCGAAAACGTGCTCGAGAAGATCGTCGCACGAATCCCCGTCGGCCGCCTCGGCCATGCCGAGGAAATCGCCCGCGGCGTCGCCTTCCTTTGCTCCGAGGACGCCGGCTTCGTCACCGGCTCGACGATAAGCATCAACGGCGGGCAGCACATGTACTAAAAATTTGGGCGAACTTGATAATTCTCATGATAGGCACCTTATCTTTCGATAGGTATGCCGGCTCAGGAGCGCCGAGACGCCTAACCCCCGCCTCGACGTTCCTACCCCTTCATTGACAAGAGCGACGATGGCTTGCCGCGACCTCGTCGCCTGGACGTGCCGCGCCGAACGCCTGCGTTCGGCGCGCCTTGCGAAAGCGACATAACTTCGTGTGACTCGGGCAGCGGCGGGGACTAGGCTGGCCGGATGACCAAGACCCGCATCGAAACCGATACGTTCGGCGAAAACGCCGTCCCGGCCGATCGGCTCTGGGGTGCGCAGACGCAGCGGAGCCTCGAGAATTTTCGCATCGGCGGCGAGCGCATGCCGCTTGCGCTGATCCATGCGCTGGGCGTGATCAAGGGCGCCGCGGCGCGAACCAATTGCAAGCTCGGATTGCTCGAGGCGAAGTTGGCTCAAGCGATCGAAGCGGCCGCGGCGGAGATCGCTTCGGGCAAGCTGGACGACGAGTTTCCGCTGGTGGTGTGGCAGACCGGCTCCGGCACCCAGACGAACATGAACGTCAACGAGGTCATCGCCAACCGCGCGAATCTCGCGCTCGGCGGCAAGCTCGGCGCCAAGAGTCCGGTCCATCCGAACGATCACGTCAACATGAGCCAGTCGTCGAATGACACGTTCCCGAGCGCGATGCACATCGCCGCGGCGCGGGAACTGACAGGCAGATTGTTGCCCGCGCTGAAGGCCATGCACGCGGAGCTCGCGGCCAAGAGCAGCGCGTGGGACGGGATCGTCAAGATCGGCCGCACGCATACGCAGGACGCGACGCCGCTGACGCTCGGGCAGGAGTTCTCCGGCTACGCGCGGCAGGTCGGGGCCGGCATCGAACGGATCGAGCTTGCCTTGCCCGGACTATACCAACTGGCTCAAGGCGGCACGGCAGTCGGAACCGGCCTCAACGCGCCGAAGGGTTTTGCGCAGGCGGTAGCGCGGGAGATCGCCGAGGCGACCGCATTGCCCTTCGTTCCCGCTCCCAACAAGTTCGAGGCGCTCGCTTCGCAGGACGCCCTGCTGTTCGCCCACGGTGCGCTAGCGACGCTGGCCAGTGCGCTGCACAAGATCGCCAACGACATACGCCTGCTCGGTTCCGGCCCGCGCTCGGGCCTTGGCGAGCTGGCATTGCCGGCGAACGAGCCCGGGTCCTCGATCATGCCCGGCAAGGTCAATCCGACGCAGTGCGAGGCGCTGACGCAGGCCTGTGCGCAAGTGTTCGGCAATCAGGCGACGATCCAGTTCGCCGACAGCCAGGGCCAATTCGAATTGAACGTCTACCGCCCGGCGATGGCCTACAATTTCCTGCAGTCGGTGCGGCTGCTTGCGGATGCGACCGCGAGTTTCACCGAACATCTCCTCAAGGGCCTCGAGCCGCGTCGCGAGAATATCGCAGCGGGGGTCGAGCGTTCGCTCATGCTGGTCACCGCGCTCGCCCCATCCATCGGCTACGACAAGGCGGCCAAGATAGCCAAGGCCGCGCACGAGCAGGGCATCACGTTGCGCGAGGCCGCAATCGCCAGCGGTTGGGTCAACGAAGAGGACTACAACCGGATCGTCCGGCCCGAGAAGATGCTCGGCCCCGACCGTTGAGCGAAGTGCCTTACCATCCGCCGGTGAAGCGTTCCGTCGAGATCGCCGGGCACAAGACTTCGATCAGCCTCGAGCCGCTGTTCTGGGACATGCTGCGGCAGGCGGCCGAGCGCGAGCGGTTGCCGATCAACGCCCTGGTGGCGAGGATCGACGAGGAGCGCCTTGACACGGCAACGCCTCCGGGACTGGCAGGCGCCATTCGCCTGTGGCTGGTGGCGAATGCATGGCGTCAGTAATTTCCCGGCGCGTCCGAGGCAGGGAAGCTCTGGTCGCTCTGCTCGTCAGCCATCTCCCACTCGCGCCGCGGTTTGTCCGCCATTGCCTGGGGGCCGGCGTCGCGCACCTTGGCGAAGTTCTCGCCGCCCGGCTGCCCGGCAGCGAAGGCCGGCGCGGATTCTGATTTCTGATGCTGGTAATACTTGTAGCCTATGTAACCGAGTGTCCCCAGCGCGGCGAGCTTGAGAAGGGCCATCGCGAACTCCTTTCATCCATGCCCATCAAACGCCCGAGCTGATGCAAGGGTCCGCCGGCGTCGACGCGGCGTGCGCGGTTGACGGCGTGCACCGGGCCACCCTATCGCCTCGCCCATGACCAGCGCCCGCAAGCCGATCCGCAAGGCCGTGTTCCCCGTCGCGGGATTGGGCACTCGGTTCCTCCCGGCGACCAAGGCGATCCCCAAGGAGCTGCTGCCGATCGTCGATCGTCCTTTGATCCAGTACGCAGTCGACGAAGCGCGCGAGGCCGGCATCGAGCAGATGATCTTCGTCACGGGACGTGGGAAGACCGCGATCGTCGAGCATTTCGACATCGCCTACGAGCTCGAGGCGACCATGTCGGAACGCGGCAAGGATCTCTCGGTACTCGAGGCAACCCGCATCAAGCCCGGCGATCTGGTCGCCGTGCGCCAACAGGTTCCGCTCGGGCTCGGGCACGCGATTTGGTGCGCGCGCGCGATCGTTGGCGACGAACCGTTCGCGATCCTGCTGCCCGACGAGCTGATGGTCGGCACACCCGGATGCATGGCGCAGATGGTTAGAGCCTACGAGGAAGTAGGAGGAAACCTCATCAGCGTGCTCGAAGTCCCGCGCGAGGAGGTCTCCAGCTATGGCGTGATCGATCCCGGCGAAACGCGCGGCAATCTCACCCAAGTGAAGGGGCTCGTCGAAAAGCCGCTGGTCGAGCGGGCGCCCTCGAACAAGATCGTTTCCGGGCGCTACATTCTGCAGCCCGAGGTCATGCGCACGCTTGAAGGGCAGGAGAAGGGAGCGGGGGGCGAGATCCAGCTCACCGACGCTATGGCCAAGATGATCGGCCGTCAGCCGTTCCACGCCGTGACTTTCGATGGTCGGCGCTTCGATTGCGGCAACAAGACCGGGTTCGTCGAGGCAACGTTGACACTGGCGCTCGAACGGCCCGACATCGGCGCCGAGGTGCGTTCCATCGCCGAGCGCCTTTTGCGCCGCTAGCTGTTTCCACAAACGAAGAAGGCGGCGGGATCGCCCGCCGCCTTCTTCCCGTCCAATCGGAAATGCTCAGTCGGCGTCGCTGGCGCCGGTCGGGTCAGCCGCGACGGCCACCTGGCCCAACGACAGGTAGGGAATCGGGTTGACCGCCTGACCGTCAATCCGAACTTCATAATGCAGGTGCGGCCCGGTCGCGCGGCCGGTGCTGCCGACGTAGCCGATCAAGTCACCCTTGTGGACGTATTGTCCCGCGGCGACATTGTAGGCGGACAGGTGCCCGTAGCGGGTTTCCATGTCGCCGCCGTGGAAAATCTTGATGAAGTTGCCGTAGCTACCGAACCGCTGCGCCATCTCGACCAGCCCGTCGGCGGGGGCATAAACCGGCGTTCCGGTTGGGGCGGCGAGATCGATGCCCTCGTGCTTGCGAATGCCGCCGAGGATCGGGTGCTCGCGATTGCCGTAGCCGCTGGTCAAGCGGAAGCCCTGCAAGGGCGCGATCGACGGCACCGACACGGGTTGCTGCGGCACGCCCGCGATGCTGCCCGTCGGACCGGCCAGCTTCTTCCAGCTGGCGAACAGCTGCGTGAATTCCTTTTCGCCCTGACCGAGCGGGCCTGCCGCATCGCCGCGGATGGCGCCGGAAAGCTGCGTGGTTGCCGCCGTGGTCGTCGCAGGTGCGTCCTTGGCGAGGGCGGGATGGGCTGCGATTGCGCCGGCGGCGATAGCGAGGCCT
>DATJHD010000242.1:0-2377 GCA_035494275.1 Croceibacterium sp. | reverse complement strand
GTCCCTTCGCGCTGATCGAGCGCACTCACGCGCGCCGAAAAAGGCCCGCGCCGGCACGCCTCGATTGCAGCCTCGACATCGGCAGCAGGACCCGCGAACACGGCCTCGACCGAGCCGTCACGCCGATTGCGTACCCAGCCCCCCAGGCCACGTTGATGCGCTTCATCTTCCACAAAGGCGCGATAGCCGACGCCCTGGACACGCCCGCGCACGACGATATGGCGGATGACGCGATCGCTCACGCTCCGTCTCCCGCGTCGATGACGCGCGCACCCGTCCAGCGCGATGCCGACCATCGCTCAACCGACTGAACATAGGACTCCGGCAGTTTCCACCCGCGCGCGGCCGCGGCGACCATCTCGACATAACCCGGGCGCGGCTTGCCAGGCGCCCGCCGCCGCAGAAGGTAGATCATTGCGCGCACGCGCCGCCCTTCGGTCCGCACCGGCAAATGCCTGACATCGTAAAGGCCCTGGTGCAGCAGTTCGTAGGCATGCAGCGCCGCGATATCGCGCGGCGTCAGGCGCCAGAGAACGCCGTGCACGACATCGCCCGCACTCGGCGCGACTGAACCCCACCCTTCGAGGCCGACGAAGAAGCGGTAACCCTCAAGTGTGGCTGGCCCGATTGCCCGCGCGTTCGGGCACCGGCGCGTCATCGCCGCCCGGTTCATGTTCGAGCCATAGGCGAAGTAGAGGGTCATCGCCTCGGCATAGCAGAACTTTGATCGCTTCGTCAGCGCGCCCGCGTGGCGGCGTCCAGCCGATCGATCTCGCGCTCGTAGTCGTCCGGCGTTGCGTCTTCCTGATCCTCGTCGTGGATCGGATGCTGGTCGTTGCCGCCATCAGGCGCCGGGGTGAACCCGCCGCCGGCCGGCACTTCGCCCCGCCGTTCGTCGTCGCGTGGCGGCATTGAATCGGGCGGCGTCGGCGGCTGGTCGCGTCGCCGCAAATCGTCACGCAGTGCGTCCGGCGCGATGTTGGTTTCCAGGTCGACTTCGTCAGGCGCTCGGCGCCGCTGTCGCGGTTTGTTTCGCATGGCCTGGCTCCCTCTTGTGGTGTCGGGAACCAACGCTGCGACCTGATGGGGGTTCCTGGGGTTCCCTGACGGATTGCTTCAGGCGAACTCGAGAATGACAGCGTCGACCGCAAGACTGTCGCCCGGCTTGGCATTGATCTTCTTGACCGTGCCGTCGATCTCGGCGCGCAGCACATTTTCCATCTTCATGGCTTCCACCACCGCGACCGTCTCCCCCGCCTTGACCTCCTGCCCTTCCTTGACGGCGATCGACACCACCAGGCCCGGCATCGGGCACACGACTTGCTTGCCGGTGTCGCCCGCCTTTCTCACCGGCATCAGCCGCGCGTAGCCGGCCTCGCGCTCGGTGTAGACATAGGCGCGCGTCTCGACGCCGCGGTATGACAGCGCAAAACCATTCGGGATCGTGCGCACCTGAGCGGTTGCCGGATGGCCGTCAACCGTTCCGCTCCAGACCGGCGCGCCCGGCTTCCAGTCCGACACGACACGGGACGCGCGGACCTTGCTGTCATGAAACCGTACCTCGATCACGCCATTCTCGCGCTTGACGGTCAGTCGTATCTGCTTGTCGCCCAACCACACCGCCCGCTCGCTCTCGCGCGTCACGGTCTTGCCACCCAACTGTCCCGATATGCGCCGCTTGCGCTCGCCGAGCACGTGGTCGACGGCAGCGGCGACAGCCGCAAGCACTTTTGCCGTTTCGCCCTGCGGCGCGGCGGCATGAAAGCCGTCTGGAAATTCCTCGGCGATGAAGCCGGTCGAAAGCTTCCCCGCCTGCCAGCGCGGATGCGCCATCAGCGCGGCGAGAAACGGCACATTGTGACGGATGCCGTCGATCACGAAGGCATCGAGTGCATCGCTTTGGGCGGCGACCGCCGCCGCGCGCGTCGGCGCATGCGTCACGAGCTTGGCGATCATCGGGTCGTAGTAGAGTGAAATCTCGCCGCCTTCATAGACGCCGGTGTCGTTTCGCACAGTCACGCCGTTGGCGGTTTGCTCCTGCGGGGGCCGGTAGCGTGTGAGCCGCCCCGTCGAGGGAAGGAAATTGCGGTACGGGTCTTCGGCGTAAACACGGCTTTCGACGGCCCATCCGTCGAATGTGACATCGCTCTGCTTGATCGAAAGCTTCTCGCCCGCAGCGATCCGGATCATCTGCTCGACCAGGTCGATCCCCGTCACCAGCTCGGTCACCGGATGCTCGACCTGCAGCCGCGTATTCATTTCGAGGAAATAGAAGCTCCTGTCCTGCCCGGCGACGAACTCGACCGTGCCGGCGCTGTCGTAGCCGACCGCCTTGGCGAGCGCGACCGCCTGCTCTCCCATTTTCTTGCGGGTCGCG
>DATJHD010000241.1:0-8665 GCA_035494275.1 Croceibacterium sp. | reverse complement strand
TCGGCGGCCGTGGTGAGCGTCCGGCCTCGAGCGTCCGTGACCCGCGCGTAGCCGCGCTGCAGCACCGAATCGGGATCGAGCGAGCGCATCACCCGCTCGAGCGCCGCCAGCCGCTCGCGTGCCTCGGCGATCGGACGCATCACGAGCGCCGGGGAGAGCCCGGCCGTATCGAGCCGCTGTCGCGCGTTTCTGAGGCTCGACTGCAGCAGCGGCGCCGAGAGGCGATGGCGATCGTCCTGCAGCACGTGTCTTGCCATCGCCGCGCGGTCCGCCAGCCCGCGGCGCAGGCGCTCAGCCGCGTCGTCGAGCTTTTGCGCCTTCTGCGCAACCAGCGTCTCGGGGCGCGGCATCCTGAGCAACCGCGCATCGAGCCGCTCGCGCCCGAGCGTGAGCGGCCGGTGCGCGCACTTGCCGAGGCGCAGGCGGTATTCGTCGAGAGTCGCCGACAGCTCGCGCAGCACCGGCACGGCGATTTCCGCCGCGGCGGTAGGTGTCGGCGCGCGGCGATCGGCGGCATGATCGGCCAGCGTGGTGTCGGTCTCGTGTCCGACGGCGCTGATCACCGGGATCGGCGATCCGGCGATGGCGCGGACGACGATCTCCTCGTTGAAGCTCCACAAGTCCTCGATCGAGCCGCCCCCGCGGGCGACGATGAGGAGGTCGGGTCGCGGGATCGTGCCGTCCGCCGCGAGCCCGGCAAAGCCGCGCAGCGCCGCGGCCACCTGCTCGGCTGAGCCCTGGCCCTGGACCAGCACCGGCCACACCAGCACCCGGCTGGGGAACCGGTCAGCGAGGCGATGAAGGATGTCGCGGATCACCGCGCCGGTCGGTGACGTCACCACACCGATGACGGCGGGAAGGAACGGCAGCGGCCGCTTCCGGTCGAGCGCGAAGAGCCCTTCGGCTTCGAGCCGGCGGCGCGTCTTCTCGAGCAGGGCAAGCAGCGCGCCCTCGCCGGCGATCTCCATCCGCTCGATCACGATCTGGTACTTGGAGCGCCCGGGATAGGTCGTGAGCTTTCCCGAGGCGACGACTTCGATGCCGTCCTCCGGTACGAAGCCGAGCGACTGGACGCCGCTCCTCCACATGACGCCGTCGATCACCGCGCCTTCGTCCTTGAGGCAGCAGTAAAGATGCCCCGAGGCCGCCC
Source organism: Croceibacterium sp. (assembly GCA_035494275.1). GTDB lineage: Bacteria > Pseudomonadota > Alphaproteobacteria > Sphingomonadales > Sphingomonadaceae > Croceibacterium_B. The sequence goes on along the minus strand of DATJHD010000241.1, from coordinate 7,515 downwards.
GTTTCACGCCCGACAGCTCGCCGCGCAGCTTGACGTAGCCGAAGCGGTCCTCGACCGTCCGCTTCAGCAGGTTCGAAATCTCGGTGATGGTCAGCGGTGCAGCGTTGTCCCCGGCCACCCCCTTGGCTACCAGCCCGCCATTGCCGCCAAGGGAATCGTCGTTGGGAGTATCGCCGGGCATGAACATCCTCTTGCTGGGGTCTGGCGGCCGCGAGCATGCGCTGGCGTGGAAGCTCGCGCAATCCCGCTTCATCGCCGAAGAGGGCGGCACGCTCTACGCCAGCCCCGGCAATCCGGGCATAGCCGAGCATGCCGAGCTGATCGAGCTCGACGTCACCGACCATGGAGCTGTGGCCGCGTTCTGCGGCGCGAACGGCGTCGATTTCGTGGTCGTCGGCCCGGAAGCGCCTTTGGTCGACGGGCTTGCCGATTCGCTGCGCGAGGAAGGGATCGCCGTGTTCGGCCCCTCGAAGGCGGCGGCGCAGCTCGAAGGCAGCAAGGGCTTCACCAAGGACCTGTGCGCCCGCGCCGGCATCCCGACTGCCGGTTACGTTCGCGCGACGTCGCTCGACGAGGCGCGGGGGGCGTTGCGCGGCTTCATGCCGCCGTTCGTGCTCAAGGCCGACGGCCTTGCCGCCGGCAAGGGCGTGATCATCGCCGATACGCTCGAGCAGGCGGAGGAATCGCTGGCCGACATGTTCGCCGGCGCGTTCGGGGCCGCCGGCGCCGAGGTCGTCATCGAGGAGTTCATGGAAGGCGAGGAAGCGAGCTACTTCGCCATCACCGACGGGGCGATCATCCTGCCCTTCAGCGGGGCGCAGGACCACAAGCGGGTCGGCGAGGGGGACACAGGGCCGAACACGGGCGGCATGGGCGCCTACAGCCCGGCCCCGATCCTCACCCCGCAAGTCCGCGGCGAGGCGATCCAGCGGATCATCGGCCCGACGGTGAAGGCGCTGGCCGAGGCCGGCACACCCTACATCGGCGTGCTCTACGCGGGCCTGATGCTGACGGAGGAGGGCCCGAAGCTCGTCGAGTACAACTGCCGCTTCGGCGATCCGGAGTGCCAGGTTCTGATGATGCGGCTCGAGAGCGACCTCGGGGAATATCTCTACGCTTGCGCCACGCAGAGCCTCGGCGCGCTGCGCCCGCCGAAATTCTCCGACGATACCGCATTGACCGTGGTCATGGCGGCCAAAGGCTATCCCGGCGCACCGGCGAAGGGCGGCGGGATCGGCGGGCTGGCCGACGCCGAGGCGACCGGCGCCAAGGTGTTCCACGCCGGCACCGCGCGCAAGAACGGCAAGCTGGTGGCGAACGGCGGCCGGGTGCTCAATGTCACCGCGTGCGGCAAGGATATCGCCGAGGCGCAGCGCAAGGCCTATGCCGCGGTCGATGCCATCGATTTTGCGAGCGGGTTCTGCCGCCGCGATATCGGCTGGCGCGAGCTCGCGCGACAGAAGGTGGAGTGAGCCCGCTGAGCGGCGTCCTGCGGCGGCGCCTGCGCGCCGCGGCCGAACCCGCGAAAGCGGCGGCGATGCAGGCCTACATGAAGTCGGCGATGCCCTGTCTCGGCGTCCAGGCGAAACCCTTGCGCGCCGCGTGCAGGGATGTCTTCGCCGGCATCGCGTTTGCGGCCAGCGAAGACTGGCAGCGCGCGGTGCTCGAGATCTGGCGCGGCGCCGAGTATCGTGAGGAGCGCTACGCGGCTATCGAGCTCGTCAACCACCGGTCAGCTCGCGAATTCCTGCGACTCGATGCTGTCGTCATGCTCCGCGAGATGATCATCGGCGGAGCGTGGTGGGACGTCGTCGATGCGCTGGCTAGCGGCCCGCTGTTTCGTATTCTCGAGAATGATCGCGAAGCGATGGCGACGATGCTTCGCGAATGGGCCCGTAGCGACAATCTGTGGCTGCGCCGCAGCGCGATCATCTGCCAGTTGCCCGCCAAGGAACGCACGGACCTCACGCTGCTTTACGATTGCATCGAGCCCTCGCTCGCCTCACGCGAATTCTTCCTGCGCAAGGCGATCGGCTGGGCGTTGCGGCAATACGCGCGGACGGATCCGGCCGAAGTCGCCCGCTACGTGGCAGTCAATGCCGCCCGCCTCAGCCCGCTGTCGCGGCGGGAGGCGACGAAGCACCTCTGCTAGAGGCCGACCAACGCCCACGCGATCCCGGGCCACCATTCGGAGTGATACAAGGCGGTCGCCGCGAGCTGGCCGATGACGATGAGCGGCGCCGCAATCATGATGGCCGGATGAATTCGCCCGCGCGTGACGAGATCGTAGCCGGCGAGGCCCGCGATCATGAGGTCGGGACCGATAGCGTTGCGGACGAGTGTCCCGAAATAGGCGTCGCCCAGAGCCTCGTAGATGGCATCGCCCCACCAGCGGTTGAACGCGGCGACGAGGATCAGCGCCGTCGCCACCATCATCAGCCGCTTGAAAGCGCGCGGGTCCGCGCGGAACCATATCGCCGCGATTCCGACGGCGATGAACGAAAGCATCGTCACCAGCGGGAATATGAAGAAGCGCAAGTTGGCCGGGAATTGCGGGCTGTAGAACCGCTGGCTCTACGCTTCCGCACCGACACCGGTGATGACCAGAACTGGTATCAGGACCGCCCCCATGGCGCCGACCTTCCTGTGCGACGCCGGTTGCCGCGCACGAATGAGGAGCACCTGGGTTGTCAGCAGGCAGAGCCAGGCAGCGAATGTGAAGACATGGATCTGCAGGATCAGCGGCGCCGGATAATCCGCTTCGCCGCGCCAGCGCCCGCTCACCGCGGGATAGAAGCCGATGAACACGGGCCGCCCATGCTGCCAGGTTGAATGTCAGCGCGAAACCGCGGTCCACCTTGTGCCAGGCCGCAAAACTGGCCGAGGCCATGGCCCCTCCCCACCTGCGACCCGATCGCCGGGATCGGACCGAAGGACGAGCGCGTCAATCCCCGGGGGAGCCAGGACGCCCTCAGCCGATTTGGAGCATGTCGCGAAGCGCCCAAAGCGGCAGGTAGGGCCGGGCCAGCGCCTTGTCGACGGCATAAGGCCACCAACCCGGGCCGAACGGGTAGTAGAGGCGCGCCGGCACGCCGAGCTTCCTCGCCACGGCCGTTGTCCGGCGGCGCGGCAGGCCGCGCAATTGCTCGAGCTCGCACGGCGTTCCGGCACCGAGCAGGATGCTGAGCGCGGTCTCGGCGAGCCCAGGATCGTGTGTGGCGATCCCGACCGGGGCCTCGCGCCCGGCGAGAAGGCGGACGAGCTCGAGGTACGCCGCGGCCACGTCGGGAACGTCGCCTGCCGGGTCGGCCCACTCGCCCTTGACGAGGCGGATGCGGCAGGGCTTGTCGCGCAGGCGCCCGGCGTCGGCGGCGCTGCGCCGCCAGCGGGCGGGCAGGGCGACGCCGGCGGAGAGGGACTCGGCGAGGGTGAGCGTGCGGGCGGCGTGAGGCTCCGTCAGCGAATCGAACACGAGCGGCGGCCCGGCAGCGGCGATCTCGCGGATGAGCGCCTCCTCGAAGCCGAGCGCCGGGGCCTTGAGCGCCAGCAACGCGTCGTCGCCGGCGAGGCGCTGGCCGAGCGCGCGGTAGGTCGCGGCGATTTTATCGGGCGTGGCGCCGGCCGCCTGGAAATAGCCGGCGGTCAACGGTCGACCGAGCTTCTTGAGGCGCCGCGCGGCAGCAGGCGCATCCTCGCCGGCAAAGTGGCGCTCGATCCAGCCGGGCAGCGCGTAGCGAAGGTCGCGCAGCCGTGCGCGCAGCGAGTGCCTGGACAGGCGCCCGCGAGCCCATTCGGCACCGTCGGACACGGCCGCGACGAGACCCGCGAGGTTGTAGGGATATGTGCGCACGCGCACGCATTCGTGGACCTGCTGCGTCCACAAGTCGGCGATCCACGCCTCGGCATCGCCCATAAGCTCAAAGCCAGTGAGGCCCCGCTGCGCGGCATCGCGCAGCGCATGAAGCATCAGCAGCGTCCCCGGCGAGCAGCGCGCGTAGGCTTCGTCGTAGCCGATCTTGTACAGCCAGTAGCGCCCGCTCCATTCGACGGCGAGCTGCATCGCGACGACGCGCCCGTCGATGCGCAGGAACGCGACGCGGCCTTCACCGCGCTCGCATGCGGAGCGCAGGTAGGCGCGGAAGAACGCTTCCTTGGCCGGATCACACACGATCGCCGTGCCGGCCGCGCGCTTCCAGCTCCTGGCCTCGATGGCGATCGCCTCGTCGAACAGCGCATCGAATTCACCGGGCGCCGGGGCGAGCACCTCGCAGGTCACCGTGCCGAACTCGGCCGCCCGGCGCGCGGCGCGGCGGAAATCGGAGCGGCGGCGCGCATTGAAGCGGCTCTCGGGTTCGCGCCAGCCGGCATCGAGCGCAATCGTCGGGCTCGGCACCGCCCGCCGGACGGACATCCGGCCGCGGCGCTTCATCGCCGCGGCCAGCGCCGGAACGAGCAGCGAGGTCGCGGGAATCCGCGACAGCTCCACGGGGCGGCCGTCCTTGGCGAGATGCCGCGCGAGGCGATCGGCGGCGGCGGCATCCCGGCACAGGGCGTCGCCCGGCTCGAACACCTCATGCGACCCCGGCATGCGCCAGCGGGCGAAGCGTCCCGGGGAACGGCACAGCGGCAGGATCGCCTCCACGCCATCTGGACCGACGGCTTCGAACAGCCTGACCGGAACACCGGCGAGCATCGTCTCGCCCAGCGCCGCCACGAAATCGGCGCCCTGGGTCGGCAGAAGGGCGCGTGGCTCGAGCCGTTCCCAGGCGTGCGCCAGCGCCGCCCGGCTTTCCGGCCAGCGGGCGCCTTCGCCCTCAGCTTCGATCGGTGACTGATACAGGTTGGTGGCCCTCCGGTGCCCGGATAGGCCGGAAGTCCTAAGAAAGCGCCAACCTTAACGGGCCGGAAAGCCTACCCCAGCCGCTCGCTGATGAGCGCCCGCATGTCCGCCTCACAGCGCGGTCCGTAATGGCTTATCACTTCGGCCGCGCAGATCGCGCCCATCCTCAAGCATTCCTGCAGCGGCCGTTCGCGGACATACCCGAACAGGAAGCCGGCGGCGAACTGGTCGCCGGCCCCGGTCGTGTCGACCACCTCCTCGACCGGCTCGGCGGCGACTTCGGCGCGCTCTCCGTGGGCGACGGCGACGGCGCCCTTCTCGCTGCGGGTGACGACGAGCACCGGCACTTTGTCCGCCAGCTGGTCGATACCGGCGTGAAAATCCTCTTCGCCCGTGAGCGCAGCCAGCTCGTGCTCGTTGGCGAACAGGATGTCGATCAGCCCGTCCTCGATGAGAGCGCGGAAATCGCTGCCGTAGCGCTCGATCACGAACACTTCGGACAAGGTGAAGGCAACCTTGCGCCCGGCGGCGCGCGCCGCCTCGATCGCCTTGCGCATCGCCTTGCGGGGCTCCTCGGGGTCCCACAGGTAGCCCTCGAGATAAAGGATGCTCGCGCCGCCGATCGCTTCTTCGCTCAGCGCCGCTGCCGGCAGGAACTGGGAGGCGCCGAGGTAGGTGTTCATCGTCCGCTGGCCGTCGGGCGTGACGAAGATCAGGCAGCGGGCGGTCGGCGGCTCGCCCTCGCGCGCCGGGGTATCGAAGTCGATGCCGACGGCATGGATATCGTGCGCGAATACCTCGCCGAGCTGGTCGTTCGCGACCTGGCCGATGAAGGCGCACTGGGCCCCGAGCGCCGCGAGCCCCGCCAGCGTGTTCGCCGCCGACCCGCCCGAAGTCTCGCGGGCCGGACCCATCGCCTCGTAGAGCTCATGCGCCCGGCCGGTGTCCACCAGGGTCATGCCACCCTTGTTGAGCTGCAGTTCCTCGATCAACTCGTCGCTGCACGGGGCTATCACGTCGACGATGGCATTGCCGATGGCAATCACGTCATATCGGGCTTCGTTCATTTTGGCTCCACGGCGGTTGCAGGCGCGCGTGGCTTAGCGGCGGAACGCTCTGCGGCCAAGCGTGCTGGAAGGCTTCGCGCGACGCCGAATTGACTTGGCGGGCGCCACCTTGCAGTTCAGGCCAAGGATGCGACGTGTAACGATATCGCAAGCAGGCGCCGGCAAGCTTCTCGCCATGCGCTCGGTTTGCCTGGTGCTGCTGCCGTTTCTCGCCGCATGCGCGACCGCGCCGCAAGGCGCGCCCGCGCCGGCTGGCCCCCACGCCCGAACGCGATCGAAACCGCCGCCGACGGTACCCAGCCGGCCGCCGCCGCAGCCGTTCAGGCCGCCGCAGATCGAGCACGGCAACGGGCTCGACAGCGTCATCCAGAAAGACGCCACCACGCTGACGCGCGAGTTCGGCCCGCCGCGGCTCGACGTCCATGAAGGCGACATGCGCAAGCTGCAGTTCGCCGGCCCGCCTTGCGTGCTCGACGTCTATCTCTATCCTCTGCGCCCCGGCGCCGAGCCGGTGGCGACCCATGTCGATGCGCGGCGGGAAAGCGACGGGCGCGACGTCGACCGCGCCGCCTGCATCACCGCGCTGGCGGCGCGTCAGTAGCTTACGCGTTGGCGCCAGCGGGCTCGAGCGGCTCGTCGCTCTTGCGTCAGACCGTGAAGCTCTCGCCACAGCCGCAGGAACCCTTGGCGTTGGGGTTCTCGAACACGAAGCCGGCGGCGAAGTCGTCTTCCTTCCAGTCCATCACCGAGCCGACGAGATAGAGCACGCTCGCGCCATCGATGTAGAACGTGCCGCCTTGCGTGACGATCTTCTCGTCGAACGGCTTCTCCTCGCTCACGTAATCGACCGAATAGGCAAGCCCCGAGCAACCCCGCCGCGGGGTCGAAAGCTTCACGCCGATCGCCCCGTCGGGAGCGTTGGCCATCAATTGGGCGACCCGCGCCTCGGCGGCGGGCGTCAAGGTGACCGCGGCGGGTCGCTGGCGAAGCGTCGAGGTGGCCATCACAGCATTCCCAGCTCGAGCCGGGCTTCGTCGCTCATCAGGTTGGGGCCCCATGGCGGATCCCACACGAGGTTGACCTCGGCGTCGCGCGCACCGGGAACGGCCATGACGCGCATCTCCACCTCTCCCGGCATCGATTCGGCGACCGGGCAGTGCGGCGTCGTCAGCGTCATCGTGATCGCGACGTCGCCCTCGTCCGTGACGTCCACCGCATAGATGAGACCGAGGTCGTAGATGTTGACGGGTATCTCGGGGTCGTAGATTTCGCGCAGCGCCTCGATCACCCGCTCGTACAGATCGCCTCCGGGTTCGCCGGGCGCGACGGCGGACGGCTGCTGGGCCAGGAAGCCCTCGAGGTAATCCTTCTTGCGCTCGAGCTTTTCGCCCGCGCTTTCCTCGGCGGCGTCATCGACGCGCGCGCGCGGAGGCGGCGTCACGCCGTCCACTTCCTCGACGGTGAAGCGCTTGTCGGCTTCCTCGTTCATCCGAAAATCCTCTTGGTTCGTTCGATCCCGCGCAGCAGCGCGGCAATGTCGTCCTCGTCGCTGTAGAGCCCGAAGCTGGCGCGGGCGGTGGCGTCGACGCCGAGATGGTCCATCAGCGG
>DATJHD010000240.1:0-4975 GCA_035494275.1 Croceibacterium sp. | reverse complement strand
TTTTCGCCCTGACCGAGCGGGCCTGCCGCATCGCCGCGGATGGCGCCGGAAAGCTGCGTGGTTGCCGCCGTGGTCGTCGCAGGTGCGTCCTTGGCGAGGGCGGGATGGGCTGCGATTGCGCCGGCGGCGATAGCGAGGCCTGCAGCAGCGCGAAGAGCCCGGTTGAAAATCATGCGACCATAATCCCGTTCGTATCCCGATCCGCCGGACATTGCCCAGCAAATCCCCAAGAGGCCGAAGCCCCGAACTTTTCGAGATGGTCGGAACCCCCCGCCGTCTCGGTAGTTGGGAGGTATCCGGGCAATCGTTAATTAGGCAACAGGTGCGTCCCAACGGCGCGACAAACTGCCTGCGCGACGCGCCGAGTCGTTGAATGGAGGCTCAAAAGTGTCGCGAAAGGGGGTGTTGGCCCTTTCTCGCCAAACGTCCCGGCGGCGCTTGATCGCGCGTGGAGCACGCCTCGTGGGAAGTGATTGGCGCCGAGCTCCACGTGGGCGATCCCGGCGTCAACGATTCGCTGGCGATGGTCTCAACCGTGTCTGGCGACTTGAGGACAGTGCTGCGCCTGGATCGTGAATCGGGAAAATTCTCGCGCGTTGCAGATTGGATCAAAGCTGGTACGCGGCTCGGATTGCCGCGTCGCGGGTCATCACAGGGCTCTCGCCGCCGCGAGCACCTCCTCGGCGTGGCCCTTGACTTTGACCTTTCGCCAGACCCGCGCGATCCTCCCTTGTGCATCGACAAGGTAGGTCGTGCGCTCCATGCCCATGAACCTGCGGCCGTAAAGGCTCTTTTCGGTCCACACGCCAAGGGCGTCCGCAAGACCATTCTCCTGCGCATCGGAGGCCAGCGGCGCGGCGAGGCCGTGCTTGGCGGCAAACTTCAGGTGCCTGGCCGGCGAATCCTTGCTGACGCCGAGCAAGGCTGCGCCGGCCTTCTCGAATTCGCCGGCGAGAGCCGAGAAGTCCTTGTTCTCGGTCGTACAGCCGGGCGTATCGTCCTTCGGGTAGAAGAACAGCACCAGTTTGCCGCCGCGAAAGTCGGAAACTTTGACGGGGCCGCCGTCAGGGGTGTCGAGCGCGATATCGGGAATCGTATCGCCAACGTCGGGTCGGGTGGTCATGCGGCTACCTCCAGTGTCTGGCCGAACGTTTCGGTCCACGCGGCGGCGATGACATGCCGCGCTTCCTCGACCCTGCGCAAGAGCGCAGCAAAATCCCGCGTCCCACAGCATCGGGCAAGCACCTCTTGCGCACGGTCGGCCGGCACTTGCCCGTCGGGCGCCAGCAATCGGGCGGCAATCAGCAACCGGGTGAGAAAATCGTGCTGCTTTGAAAAGCCGCGCGGCAGCAAGCCGGCGCTTGTCAGCTCGGCAACGGCGACCTCGAGATCGGGGCTGAACCCGGTCCGCTCGCGAAGCTGGAGGTAGTGTATGATGAATTCGCAGTCGATCAGCCCGCCCCGTTGAAGCTTGGCATCGAGCGGACCGGAGGGAGATTTGTTGGCGGCAATTTCGGAACGCATCTTGAGGACATCGGTGCGCAGTTTTTCAGGGTCGCGTTCCTGCCGCAGGACCTGTTCGATGACTTGCCGCAGCTCCGCACGCGCGTCGGGGGGTCCGAACAACGGCCGCGCCCTGGCAAGCGCCATGTGCTCCCAGGTCCATGCGTCCTCGCGTTGATAACGAGCAAAGCTGTCGAGGCTGACAGCGAGTGGCCCCTGCGTGCCTTGCGGACGCAGCCGCGTGTCGATCTCGTACAGCGCGCCGGCAGCCGTCGGGACGCTCAAGGCCGCGGTCACCCTCTGTGCGAGGCGGTTGAAATAGAGCGATGCGGTCAGCGGCCTGCCGCCTTGCGACTCGACACCGATCTCGCCCGTGAAGAGGTAGATGATGTCGAGGTCGGAGGCATGAGTGAGAACGCCACCGCCGAGGCGGCCGAGGCCCAGGATAAGCAGATCACTGCCGGCAATTCGGCCGTGGACCGTGGCGAATTCGTCGGCAGCCGCCGCCGCCCCCGTGTCGAGCGCCGCTTCGGCGACACGGGCGAGTCCGGCGCCGATTTCCAGTGGATCGTGGCGCGCCTCGACGAGCTGCACGCCCAGCGCAAAACGCTGCTCCCCGACGACCTCGCGAATGCGATCGAGCCGCCGTTCGTAATCCGGCTGCGCGCTACGCATGAGTTTGGAAAGATCGGCGACAGAGCCAGGAAGATCCAGCGCCCGGGCATCGATCATGCCGTCAAGCCATTCGGGGTGACGGCCGAGCGCTTCGGCGAGCGGCTCGGCGAGGGTGACCACACGTAGAACCTGGTCAAGCAGACCCGGTCGGGCCTCGAACAGGCGAAACAGGTTGATCGCCGTCGGCACGTTGTCGAGGATGGTTTCGAGGCGCGTCATCGACCGGTCCGGTTCCGGTGACCCCGCCAGCGCGTCGACCAGAGTCGGCCTCAATGCAGCCAGCGCCGCGCGCGCCTCGGACCCGCGCAACGTGCGCAAGGTCTCACGCCACTTGTCGATCCGTTGCTCAATCCTTCCGACCGCCGCATTGTCGCGCGCGGTCGACGGCCGTTGCGCCCTGCCCTCGGTCCCGGCGAGGAGGCTATCATAGCGCATCGCCACCTGCGCCGTAATGGTCTTCAGTTCCCCGACGAGGGCGGCGCCATCGGCCAGCCCGTCCAAGCGGGCAACATTGTCGATGGCTTGCGCCTCGCGCGGCAGGCAATGCGTTTGACGGTCCTCGATCATCTGCAAACGGTGCTCGATGATTCTCAGCCGATCGTAGCTTTCGCCGAGCAGGGCGGCGTCGTCGCGCGACACGATCCCGGCCTCCGCCAACGCGTCGAGCCCAGCCCGCGTGCCGCGGACCTGCAGTGCCGGATTGCGGCCGCCGTGGATCAGTTGCTGAGCCTGGGCAAAGAACTCGATCTCCCGAATGCCACCGCGGCCGCGCTTGAGATCGAAGCCCGGACCCGGCTCGCTAGGACCCTTGTGGTGGTCACGTATGCGCGAAGTGAGCCGGCGAATTTCCTCGAGCGCGGTGAAATCGAGGCTGCGGCGCCAGACGAACGAGGCGATGCTGCGCAGGAAGGCCTCGCCCGCGGCGACATCTCCCGCTGCCGAGCGGGCGCGAATGAACGCGGCCCGCTCCCAGGCGATGGCCGAGCTTTCGTAATGCGTCAGCGCCGCTTCGAACGAAATGGCGAGCGGGCTCACCTCGGACGCGGGCCGCAAACGCAAGTCGACGCGGAAGACATAGCCGTCTTCGGTCTGGTCGCTCAGCAGCGAGAGGATTGTGCGCGCGTAGCGTTGCGCCGCTTCGGCAGGATCGTCCCGCTCGCGGGATGGCAGACGGGCCGGGTCATACAGAAGGATCGGGTCGATATCGGAGCTGTAGTTGAGCTCCCGCGCACCGTGCTTGCCGAGCGCCAGGGCGGTGAAGCCGGCCGGTTCCGCCTCGGGAATCCTCCGACGAATTGACTCGGCAATGGCCGCATCGAGGGTGCGATCGGCAAAGTCGCTCAGTTCGTGCATTACGCGCTCGACCGAAAACGCCCCCGCGAGGTCGCCGATCGCCAGCGTCACGGCCAGGGCCCAGCGCTGCCGCCTCAGCGTAGCCGCGACATCCTTGTCGTCACCCGAAGTGCGAGCGAGGGCGAGAGCCTCGCCAGCGCTGCCCTGGGCCAGCATCGCTTCGAGCTCCGGCTGCCGGTCCAGCCCAACCGCCAGGAAAGGCGCGTGCGCCCGCGCCCGTGCGAGCGCTCCGCCCCAGTCTGCTCGGCTATCGTCCGCCATGCCTCTCCAACTGCATGGGAGACGCGGCGAGGGCAAGGGGCGCTTGTTCCGCGGGCGTGCGTTTGCCAAGGGGAACGCCAACGGCGCCGATGCGCTGACCTCCAAGGGGACGCCGGACTTTATGACCGCCACGCTGCCAATGCCGGCCGAGTTCGCCGAGCAGGAATGGATCTGGATCGGCTTCCCGCACGATGCGTCGCTGTGGGAAGAATCCCTCGTTCCGGCGCAAGAGCAGATCGCCGCCTATGCCAACGTGGTTGCCGAGACCGGGCAGCAGGTTCGACTGGTGGTGCATGACGCCGCCAACGAGATGCGCGCGCGCGGGTTGACGAGCGCGTCCGTGATCCTCGAGCGGCATCCCTACGGCGACATCTGGCTGCGCGACACCGGGCCGCTGGTCGTGTTCGACGGGTCGGGACGGCGTTACGCCCGCAAGTTCCGCTTCAACGGCTGGGGCGGCAAGTACGACGACATGGAAGGCGATCAGGAAGTCGGCGGTTCGATGGCCGAGGCCGCCGGGCTTCCACTGGCGCAATCCGACTGGATCCTGGAAGGCGGCGCGATCGATACCGACGGATCCGGCCTCGTCGTCACGACCGAGCAGTGCCTGCTCAATGCGAACCGCAACCCCGGCCTGTCTCGCGCGCAGGTCGAGGAGCGGCTGCGGAGCGATCTGGGCTTGCGCGACGTGCTGTGGCTCGGCGAGGGGCTGGCCTGCGATCACACCGACGGCCACGTCGACAACCTTGCGCGATTCATCGCGCCCGGTGAGCTGGCGATACCCTTGCCCACCGGCGCCGACGATCCCAACGCCACCGTTTACGAGGACGCCCGAGCCCGTGCCCGAGGGTTCGGCCTCATGATACGCGACGTGCCGTCGCCGGGGCGGATCGAAGCGGCCGATCTCGTCGAGCCGGCGAGCTACATGAATTTCGCGATCTGCAACGCCGTCGTCGTCGTGCCGACCTACGGCACGGTGCATGACGCCGACGGCGTGGCGGCGATCGGCGAGCTGTTCCCCGACCGGGCGACCGTCGGCCTACCGGCCGACGCGGTTCTCACCGGCGGCGGCAGCTTCCACTGCGCCAGCCAGCACGTGCCGAAACGGCCGCGTTAGGGATTCGTTAGGGATTGTGGCGGACAATTTCCGCCATGGCCCGCGCTATCGCCTATGCCCGCCAGC
>DATJHD010000239.1:0-2684 GCA_035494275.1 Croceibacterium sp. | reverse complement strand
ACCCATGGCGATCTTGGCCACGAGTCGCAGGTGCGAGGTCACGAGCTGCGCCGCAGCTTCGGGGTCCTCGTGCTCCTGGTAGCGCTTGGCGAGCATGTATTCCTGCTCCGCCGTCAGCACAGGGAATTTCTTGATCTCGGCGAGGTAGCGGTTGAGGCTCTGCTCACCGCCCAGTGCCGGCACCGATAATGCTTTGCCGTTGCTCACGTGTTCCCAAACCTTTCTAGCGTCGGCCTGCGGCGTCAGAGCCCCTTATGGGCACCCTCACTGTGAGGCCACATGTTGCCCCTTCATATACGAAAATTGCCTAATGTGCGGCGCAGTTCATCGATTTGAATGAGCGGTTTCGTCGATAAGTTCCCTCATGTCCTTCGGCAGGTCGCTTTCGAAGCGCAGCCTGTCGCCGGTCATCGGGTGAACGAGACCAAGCACCGCGGCATGGAGGGCTTGGCGACGAAATCCCAACGATTTCAGGACCGTCCGCAACCGTGAATTGGCGCGCCCATAGACAGGATCCCCTAATAGCGAATGGCCGATTGACGCCAGATGAACTCGCACCTGGTGGGTGCGGCCGGTTTCGAGCCGGCATTCGACCAAGGCGCAATCTTCCAACGATCTTAGCGTCTTGTAGTGCGTGACCGCCTCCTTTCCTCTCCTGGCCGTGTCCGGCAGCACGGCCATTTTCTTGCGATTGACGTCGGAGCGGCCGATTTTCCCCCGAATCGTGCCCTCGCGCGGCTTCGGGTGGCCACCTACCACCGCGAGATAGGCTCGCTCGATCGAGTGATCGGCGAACTGCTTTGCCAGCCCTTCGTGCGCCGCGTCGCTCTTGGCGACAACCAGCAAGCCGCTCGTATCCTTGTCGATGCGATGGACGATCCCCGGCCTCGCCACCCCGCCGATCCCCGAGAGCCGGCCTTTTCCGGTTCGGGCGCAATGGTGCAGCAGCGCGTTGACCAGCGTCCCGTCGGGATTTCCCGCCGCCGGGTGGACAACCAGCCCTGCAGGCTTGTCGACGACGATCAGGTGCTCATCCTCGAACACGATGGTGAGAGGAATGTCCTGCGCCTGCGCGGCGGCCTCCGCCGCCGGCGGCACGGCGATGGCGAAATCGGCACCTTCAAGGGCCTTGCCTGACGCTTGCGTCACCACTGCACCTGATAGAGTTACCGCGCCTTCGCCGATGAGCGCCTTCACCCGCTCGCGCGAAAGGCCGGAGGCCTCGGCCAGCGCCTTGTCGAGCCTTTGTCCGCCCTTCAGTTTGCCGGTGATTTGATGACCCCTCACGCCCGATTAGATGGGGATTGGGAGGCCAAAGGACAAGAAGCGGACACGACCAATCCCTTCGTCCTGAACCTGTGCAAGGGCCGTCTTTTCTTCTAGCCCAAAGCCGATGAAGAAGGCTGAGATTTCGCTAGGCAAGCGCGAGTGGCAAAGGCTGCTGACGGAGGCACTCGGCGCGTTCCCGCAAGAAGCCTGCGGCCTTCTGCTCGGCCAGGGGAATTGCATCGAGCATGTCGTCCCCGCCCGCAACGTCCATCCCACGCCGCGAACTCACTTCGAAATCGATCCGCAGGCGCTCGTCGACGCCTTCCGGTCGGCACGCCAGGGCGGGCCCGGCGTCTTTGGGTATTACCATTCTCATCCCGGCGGGAGGCCCGAGCCTTCCGCCACGGATCGCGCGATGGCCTGCGGCGACGGGCGCGTCTGGGCGATCGTCGCGGGGGACGATGTCGCGTTCTGGCGCGACGACACGGATGGGTTCGCAATGCTTTCCTACCGGGTTGATGATCGCTAAGGCTCGCTTATTGACGCCGACCGATGTTTTTGCCGCCCCCCATCCAAGTGCCACCCTGTCGAGGATCGTTCAAACCTCTGATTTCTCATCGATAATAGCTGAAACTGAGGATGACGCGCCGTCACCCTTGTCACCTCGTTCCACAGTCCGGATTCACCGAATGACATCTTCCACCGATCTTGCCGAACTGCTCTGCTCTCGCCTGTGCCATGACATGCTGAGCCCCGTGGGCGCGCTCAGCAACGGGCTTGAGCTGTTGCGTGACGAGCGCGATCCGGAAATGCGCCATCGCTGCATGGAGTTGCTCGAGCAGAGCGCGCGAATCAGCGCCGACAAGCTGAAGTTCTTCCGCCTCGCCTACGGAGCGGCCGGTGGTTTCGGCGATGCGGTGCCCGTCGAGGAGCCGCGCGAGCTGGTCGAGGCGCTGGTCGGAGGCAACGGGCGCATTGAGCTCTTCTGGGGCGTCGGGGTCGACACGCTGCCGAAGCCGGCCGTCAAGCTCCTGCTCAATCTCGCGGCCATCGGCCTCGACGCCCTGCCGCGCGGCGGAGAATTGCAGGTCGGTGCGGAGAACCGCGACGGAGCGACCGAGATCGCGGTGCGCGCTGCGGGGGCCAGGATTGCCTTCGATCCGGCGATCGGCCAAGCGCTCGACGGCTCCTTGCCCGACAGCGAGCTGTCCGGCCGCACGGCTCCGGCGCGCCTGATCCGGCTGATCGCCGAGGAACACGGCGGCGGGCTGCAGTATGCGCTCACCGAAGGCGCGCTGGTCATGGGCGCGGTGCTGCCGGACGCCTGAAATGGACGAGCTCGTCCATCGCGACCAGCCCTCGCCCAACTGGGATGCGCGCGACGAGCGCATCTCGATGGTCGTGCTGCATTACAC
>DATJHD010000238.1:0-4091 GCA_035494275.1 Croceibacterium sp. | reverse complement strand
CGAAGGCCATTGCGACGAGCGCGGCACGCGCGAGTACAACCTCGCCCTCGGCGAGCGTCGGGCCAACGCGGCGAAGGACTACCTCGTCAGCCTGGGCGTGCCTGCGGCTCGGCTGACCACGATCAGCTACGGCAAGGAACGCCCCGTGGCGCTCGGCTCGAACGAGGCGGCGTGGGCGCAGAACCGCCGTGCCGTCACCATCGTGATGCAGTAATGGGAGCGCCGGGCTCAGGAGCCCGGCAGCGAGGCCTCGAACGCGGGCGCGGCGACTCCGGTCGGCGCGCCCTTCGCGTCGGTGGGCGGGGCCTCACGCGCCGCCAACAGCGCGAAGGCCGCCATCGCGGCGACGGAAAGGGCGGCGGAGAGGGTCAGTTGCTTGCTCACGGGAAGGTCTCCTTGCGCCAGGGGCACATAGTGTGCACCTGCGATATTGCAATGCAGCATTTGTCTCGAATTGTCGCCCGATCAACCCTTGGTGAAGGCGCTGGCGCGCCCTATTAGGTACATGATGCCCGAGACTCGTTCCTCATGAGCCGCCCCCGCCGATCGCTCGACTGGGGCTTTCCCCGCTGGCGCGGCTATGGCGGCTCGCGCGAAGCCTCCAAGGTCCGCATCTGCGACCGCCACGGATGCGAGGAGCCCGGCGATTGCCCGGCGCCGAAATCTCCCAACAGCCGCGACCGGTGGTATTTCTGCCAGCGGCACGCCGCCGAGTACAACCGCCACTGGGACTATTTCGAGGGACTCGACAAGGAAGAGGCCGAAACGCGCGAGAAGGCGGAGCGGCGGACCAGCGCCGGCTATGCCGAAGCGGCGCATTACGGCTGGAGCGGCAGCGGCGACGGCAGCCGCAGCGCAGACGAGATGCGCGCGCTCGAACTGCTCGGGCTCGAGGCCGACGCCGATTTCGAGGCTGTGAAGAAAGCCTGGCGGGCCAAGGCCAAGGAAGTTCACCCCGACGTAGCGCCTGACGACGAGCACGCCGCCAAGCTGTTCCAGGCCTACAGCCTCGCCTACGAAGTCTTGCGCCAGGCCGAAGAACGGCGCGAATGGCGGGGTTGAGCTCACGCTCCTTTTTCCTTCACTGAAGGGCGTCGAGCACGCCGGGGGGCGAGACTGTGGGCCTCGCGACATTGCACCGGGGGACTTGGTCGTGACCTCTGTTACGACGCACAATATCCGAAGGTTAAGACTTCTTTTGCCACCCTTTAGGTAAGCGGCTTTGCGACAAGGGGGGTCTGCTCGCCGTGGAACGTCGCGCAACACAACGCACGCAAGTCACGCTCAAGATGACTTGCCGCATGCCGGCCTTCCCGCGCCCCGTGACCATCCACGATGTTTCGCAGACCGGTTGCCGGCTCGAGCTGCGCGGCGCGCCCCTCGAGCTCGGCGGCACCGCAATCCTCGAGGTGCCCGGCGTGCCGAAGATTTCCGGCCGCATCGTGTGGAGCCGCGGCAATCTTGCCGGGATTCGGTTCGAACGGACTCTGCCTCGCCATACTGCCCTGGCTCTCGGCCTCGACGTCCCCGCGCCCGAACCCGTTGTCATCGAAGCCCCCGAAACGCAAAAGCCGCAAGGCCTGCTGCACCACTGGTTCAGGCGCCTCGCGGGCGTGCTCTCCTGAGCGGCTTTGCCGCCGTCGATGGACGTCCCAGCGGACCGTCGAGGTGTAGATCGACGCTATCGGGCTGCCGTTGGTATCTCGTGCGGGTTCGAACTGTGCCGCAGATTTGAAGACCTGACAGACGCGTTGGCCGAAATCGGTCGACGGGCCTTCGGGTACGGCATAGCAATCGCTCACCTTCCCCTGGGCGTCGACGATCAATCGAAAGAAGACCGTGGCGCTTTCAAGTGTCATCAATGCTAATGGCGGATAGGTGTCGAGGATCTTCTGCGTCCAATTCATCTGATCCCTGGGGATGGTTCCGCTACGGGCCGCTTTCAGGGCTTGCGGATCGACACCCAGACGGCGCTCGAGATCGCCTATGCACTCACCCAGCGCAAGCATTGGCTTTGCCATAGGCCCGGTGTCGAGGATAAGGTTTTTGTCGAACGCGTTTCCCAAATACAGACCCGTGATCTCCTCATCGCGCGCTTCGTGAATTGAAGATACCTCAAGCGCGCCGGCGGTTGCCGGTTTCACCTCCTTGTCGCCGCTCGACTGCGGATCCATCGACAGGCTGAAGATCACTCCGACGGCTCCATTGGCGTACTTGGCCTCGGTAAGATCGGTCGCGGCGGCATCAGGCCCGGGCTGAAAGCCCGCCCTCGCCGAGGCGTGGGTCCGGCCGAACGCACTCGTGAGCACGGACGCCCGAAAGTTCCTTGCCAGGGTGAAATCGTTAAGCTGCAGGATGACGCGATGTTGCTCGTCGCCGAATGCCCGCTTCAGGGCGCAACTGTTGTCCTGGTAATCGAGGCCGGCGGCAATGTGATGGTGGGTGGCTCGGCGCCTGAAACGGCCACCGGCTGAGCGAACAGCAGCACGGCCAGGCACAATCGGACCGTATCTCTCATCTCATCGAGGCTAACATGTTGCCACGACGAGGCAAATACACACTCGAGCGGCTAGACCGCCGCGAGAGCCTGGTCGAAATCGGCGATGAGATCATCGGCATCCTCGATGCCGATGCTGATCCGCACCAGGTTGTCGCTGATGCCGAGCTGCTTCTTGCGCTCCTCGGGCACCGAGAGGTGGGTCATCGCCGCCGGGTGGCTGGCGAGGGTCTCGGTGCCGCCGAGGCTCACAGCGAGCTTGGCGACCTTGAGCGCGTCGAGGAAACGGAACGCCTCGGCCTCGCCGCCCCTGATGAACAGGCTGAAGGTGCTGCCCGGCCCGGAACAGTGGCGATCGAAGATGTCCTTCTGCCGTCCGTCCTTGAGCAGGCCGAGAAAGCCGACGCCTTCGACCTTCGGATGGGCATTCAGGAAGTCGCACACCCGACAAGCGTTTTCGGTCGCCCGCTGCATGCGGATCTCGAGCGTTTCGAGGCTCCTCAGCAGCATCCACGCGGTGTTCGGATCGCAGATGCCGCCCATCGTGTTGCGCAGGCTGCGCACCGGGTCGATCCAGCGCCGCGCGCCCGAGACGCTGCCGGCGACGAGGTCCGAATGGCCACCGGCGTACTTGGTCAGCGAGTAGACGACGATGTCGGCACCGTGCCGCAGCGGGCTCTGCCACAAGGGGCCGAGGAAGGTATTGTCGATCGCGATCGGCGTTTCGTTCGCATCGAGCGCCACGTCGCGCGCCGCCTTCACCGCCTCGATGTCGACCAGTGCATTGGTCGGGTTGCCGGGGCTTTCGAGGTAGATCATCGCCACCTTGCCGCCGGTTTCCGCCGCTTTCGCCTTGGCCTTTTCCAGCACCGCGTCGAGGTCCTGGCGCGTGGCCCCGGCGGGAAAGTCGAGGTAGCTGACGCCGTACTTGCCGAGCACGTTGGCGATGAACCCCTCGCTCGCGGCGTACAGCGGGCCCGAATGCACGACCACATCGCCCGCGCGGCAGAATGCCATCAGCAGGATGCAGATTGCCGTCATGCCGCTCGAGAACACCAGCGCGTCCTCGGCCCCGTCCCATACCGACAGGCGGTCCTCGAGGATCTCCTGGTTGGGCCCGTTGAAGCGCGAATAGACGAGGCCGCCGGTGGCATCCTTGCGCCTGCCGGTGATGCCTTCGAAATGCCGCTTGCCGGCCTCGGCGCTCTCGAACACGAACGTGCTGGTGAGGAACACCGGCGGCTTCAGCGAGCCTTCGGACAGCACAGGATCGTAACCGAAGCCCATCATCAGCGTCGACGGCTTGAGCGCCCGCCCGCCGATCGTCTTCACCTCGGGTTTCGGCTTGCGGCGGGAGCTGGGGAGATCGGACATAAGGGTCCTTCCTTGCTTTGACATGCTCCCAGGAAGGCAGGAGCCAGTGGCGGGGCCGGGGCACCCGTTCCTAACCTCCGCAGGAACGCACCTCCGCCGGACCTCCGGTCGCCCGCGCGCCTAACGCCGGGTGGAGATGATTTCAACGGTAACCGAATGCCGTCAGGCTAGTCGAGTTCCTCGCGCCGCTCCGGCCCGAACCAGATCCACGCGATCAGCA
>DATJHD010000237.1:0-13575 GCA_035494275.1 Croceibacterium sp. | reverse complement strand
ACGCCCGCGGCACCCCGTTCGCCCCGCCCCCACCCGACACCTACTACGAGATGCTCGCCGACCGCCTCCCCGGCCACGGCGAGCCGGTGCCCGAGCTGCAGAAGCGCGGCATCCTGCTCGACGGCTCGACCGAACGCGGCGACCCGCGCCTGTTGCTGCAGATCTTCAGCCAGACGATGATCGGCCCGGTGTTCTTCGAGTTCATCCAGCGCAAGAAGGACGAAGGGTTCGGCGAAGGCAATTTCACCGCGCTGTTCAAGTCGATGGAGGCCGACCAGCTGCGGCGCGGGGCGCTGAAGGTCGACGAGGCCGCGAAGGTCGAGGACTGAGGATCAGCAGCTTTCGGTTACCAGCTTCATGGCGTCGAAATCGAACGTCAGTCGGCTCTGGCGGAAGAACGCGTGGGAGATGGCCCCCGAAGACGTGAAGGGGAATCCGCTTAGGGCGTTCCTGCCGGGCATGTACACCCCCGGCAGATCGCCCCTCGTCAGGGTGCCGAGCGTGGCCGCCGCGCGGAACGGCACGAACTGCACCGCGCCGCCGCCGCCCTGGCCGGTCAGGGTGTGGCTCTCGTCGACAGTGACGCCGGCGGCATCGAGCGTCGCCCGGGTCGCCGTCAGGCCGCCGCCGGCAAGGCCGGTGTCGATCAGGAACAGCCCGTCCGCCTGGTTGATCTTTCCGCGCGCGAACATGAAATGGTCGCCCACCAGCCAGAACGGTACGCTGTTCGCCCCGGCGGCGGCGGCGCGCTTCTCGAACGCGCCCGCCGAGCTGCGCGGGGCCAGCACCAGCTGGCCGCCGCAATAGTCAATGGTCGACAGGAAGTGCATGAGCAGCCCCGTGCCGATCACCCCGTCGATCTCCACGCCCGGAATCTGCAGCGCGGCGGCGTTGACCCCGGCGGGAACGTTGCGGATGCGCACGCCGCCGATCTCGAGCTGCGGGACCACGGTGCGCTGGACCGGCGCCTGCCGCCCTCCGGCGAAGGTGCCCATGCCGCCGTCGGTCAGCGGCAGCCCGAGCGCCTCGGCGAACGGCTTGTTGAGCATGATGTCCGGCCCGCCGGTGTCGATGAGGAACTCGGCTTCCCGCCCGCCGATCTTGACGCGCACCACCGGCAGCGGATCGGTGATCACGAAGGGTACGGAGGTGGCGCCGGCCGGCGCCTCGACCTGGTAGACGTCGGGGCCGAAGTTGCGTTGCCGCGCCGTCGCGACGCCCAGGGTCGCCACCGCAACCGGGTTGCCGGGCGACAGCGCCAGCGCCTTCCTCGCGAGCTCGATCGCCTCGCCCTCACGGCCCTGGTAGAGCCGCATGCGCGCCACGCGGGCGAGCGCCGGTCCGGATGCGGGCGCCGCGGCCGCCGCCTGCTCGTAGATCGGAACAGCTTCGGCGAAGCGTCCCTCGGCGAACAGGTCGTCTCCCGGCAGGGCGGGTCCGGCTCCGGGGGGCGGACCGGGCGGGGCCTGTCCCATGAGCGCGACCGAACTCGTAAACAATAGCAGCAACTTCATCGATGGCCGCGGCATCTGCGTCTCCCTCGTTGGCAGCCGCGAAGCTAGGGGCTAGCCTACTTCAAATGCAATCAGCTCTCCAAAGTTGTGAATTGCGGGTCGCCGATCGAGCCCAGGCGGCAGCGCTCGAAAACCCCCTGCGCGCTCGCCTGCTGATCGCCTGCGTGGCGCACGAACAGAGCCTGACCGGCCTGCGGCGGCTGACGGGCGAGACGCTTCCAAAGCTCCACTACCACATCACGCGCCTCGTCGATGCCCGGCTCTTGCGCGTGAGCCGCGAGCAGGCCCGCGCAGGGCGGGCCATTCGATTCTTCCGGGCTGTCGCCCCCGGCTTCCTCGTGCCGCAGGAGCTGCTCGGCGAATTGCCCGGCGAAGCCATGGCGGCGGAGCTGCGCCGGCTGCTGCAAACGAACCGCGGGGACGTGGCGCTGCGGTATGGCTCGGACGCCAAGGGCAACTTCAGGATCACGCTGGTGCGCGAGGAGACCGGGCCTTCCGTAAAGGCGATCGAGCTATGGCAGGTGTTCAGGCTCAGCCGGCAGCAGCGCGACGCGCTCGCGAAAGAGCTGAGGGAGCTGTTCGAGCGCTATGCAAAGAGCGAAGGGGGCAGCGAAACCATTCTCGCGCACGCCGCCTTCGCGCCGCGTTCGTAAGGGGCGGCGCGAGCGCGAGCCTTCCACCCCCGGTTGTCCTCGCTTCTTGGGGGGTGCTAGATCAGCCCAAAGAGCTCTCGAGGGAGGATTTGTCCATGCTTCGCGCCTCATGCGCCGTACTCGCGCTCATCTCGGCCACGGCGCCTCTTGCCGCCCAGCCCCTTACCCATCACACCCTCAGCGCCGAGCAGGCCCAGGCCATGCTCCGCTCGGCTTACAAGACGGCGAAGACGCGCAACGACCACGTGGCGATCGTGGTGGTCGACGATCATGGCGACGTGATCGCCTCGCTGCGGATGGATGGCGCCAAGGCGTTCGTCTACGAGCTGGCGCGACGCAAGGCGGTCACCGCGGCCGACTGGGGCAGCCCGAGCAAGAATTTCCAGGACGCGCTCGGCCAGGGCCGCACCGGCTTATTGGCGATGGACCGGGTGATGCCGCTCGCCGGCGGGTTGCCGGCAAAGCTCGGCGACGAGACCATCGGCGCCATCGCCACCAGCGGCGGCAGCGGGGCGGACGGCGATACCGTCATCTCCCAGGCGGGACTCGACGCGCTGAAATAGTCTCTCGGTCTTGTACCATATCGGTTATCTGAAGTTCTTTCTGCATGCCGTTTAGGCTAGTTGCGGTCGGCCGCTCCCGGGTCGCCGAATCCATTGGACAGGACCTGCAGAGGATCACAGTGTCACCCGCAAAGGCCACGGAGCGGCGGACCCGCAATATCGCCAACGCGCAAAGATCTGCCGCGAATTGGCGGATGGCGCCGAACGGGCTGCCTCGCGAGCCGCGGAACATGTCACGCTGGCCCGGTGCGGGCGGCACCAAGGAGAGCAACTCATGGCATTCGATTTCGCCGGACGGACCGCGTTCATCACCGGAGGGGCGAGCGGGGCCGGGTTCGGCCAGGCCAAAGTCTTCGGCCGGGCCGGCTGCAAGATCTGCATCGCGGACATCCGCGGCGACGCCGTCGCCGAGGCCATCGCAGAGCTCCGCGACGAAGGGATCGAATGCCACGGCATCGAGCTCGACGTCACCGACCGCGAGGCCTTCGTCGATGCCGCCGACGAGGCGGAAGAGGCGCTCGGGCCGGTCACGCTGCTGTTCGGCACCGCGGGCGTTTCGATCTTCGGTCCGCTCGAGAACGCGACTTACGACGACTACGACTGGATCTTCGGCGTCAACCTCGGTGGCAACATCAACCTGATGCAGACGTTCGTGCCGCGGATGATCGGGCATGCCCGAGCGCTCGGGCAGCACGGCGATGGCGCGGCAAACGGCGCCGGCCACATCGTCAACACCGCCTCGCTCGGGGCGTTTTTCGCCAACAGCGGCTCGGGCATCTACTCGGCTTCGAAGTTCGCGGTCCACGGCCTGTCGATGGCGATGCGCGATGCGCTCAAGGGCTACGGCATCGGCGTGTCGGTCTTGTGCCCGGCGAACATCAAGTCGAACATCGCCGAGAGCATCCGCACCCGCCCCGAGAAATACGCCGCCAGCGGCTACGCGGTCGACGAGCGCGAGATCGCCGCGCTGCACGAGATCTACTCGAAGGGGATGGAGCCGGAGGAGCTCGCCTGGCACGTCAAGGCGGCGATCGAGGAGAACCGCTTTTACATCATCCCCTACCCCGAGGCGCGGCCGATGCTCGAGACCATCTTCCAGCAGGCGCTCGATGCCCTGCCCCCGCCCGACAGCGACCAGGAAGGGCAGGAAAAGCGGCGCAAGGCGATGATGAAATACATCGCGGCGCGCAAGGTGATGGACAGCGAGCGCTACGGCAAGTCGACGCGCTGAGCAAAGCGGTGTTCAGCCCTCCGCAAGCCCCTTGCGCGAAATTGGGCGAACCGCCACTAGTGCAAGGACGAGAGGGAGTTCTTCGAATGATTACGGCGCCACGCGCTTTCCTGCTTGTGACCGGGGCGGCCATGGCGGTCACGGCCATGCCGGCCTTCGCCCAGGTCGATCCATCGATCACGCTCAACATCATGCGCGAGTGCGCCAAGATCGACGATCCGACCGCGCGCCTCGCGTGCTACGACAACAACATCCGGGCAGCGGGGGGCAATCCGCACTCGGTCCCGGGGCAGATGGCGCGGCCCAACGGCGGCGGTGCGGTGATCAACCAGGACACCCCCAGCGGGTTCGGTGCCGACGACATCAAGTCGCCCGACCGCTTCCGCTCGTATTCGGAGCAGGGCGGCAGCGGCGGTCCGCGGGAAGTCTCCAGCCGGGTGAGCGGCGTTGCCGAGCGTGAGCCCGGCGTCTACCTCGTGACGCTGGAGGGAGGCGCGCAGTGGCTGTTCGCCGAGAGCACCAGCCGCTCGTACACACCACCCAGGCGGGGCGACACGGTGCGAATCGAGCATGGTGCGCTCGGCAGCTACCTCATGGTCGTGAACCGCCAGCAGGGCGTGAAGGTCACGCGCGTCAAGTAACGTTCGCCGCGACTCATTCGCCGCGGTCGAATTCCTCGAACGCCCGCTCGCGCTCGAGCTGGGCGACCGCGTTGCGGCGCAGCTTGTCGAAGGTGGCGAGGAAACGCTTGCGCTGCTCCTCGCCGAGCGGGGCCATCAGGAAGCTGCTGCGCTCGACGCTGGTTTCCTGGATGATGTCGTACAGCCGCTTGCCCTCGGCCGTCGGCGCGAACCGTCCGTGGCGGCGGCCCGGGCGCCCTTCCCGCGTCACCAGGCCCCGGCCGATCAGCGCGCGGACCGTCCGGCCGGCCTGGCTCTGGTCGCGCTGCAGCTGGGCGGTCAGCGTCGGCCAGTCGATGGGAGCCGCCATCGCGATTTCGTTGAGCACCCAGGCCTCGAATTGCGACAGGCCCGTGCGCCGCTTGAACATCAGTCCGCCGCTGCGCCCGAAATAGGCGCTCAGCGTGAGAAGCGGCGAGAGGATCCGCGCACGGTCGATCAGCACCGGCTCGTTGCTGCGCCGCTCGGGTCGGGCAATTGTCTCGACATCCGCCTGCCCGCGCTCGTGCGCCGCGGTACGCGCGCGCTCTTGCTCGTAAAGCGCGACGGCGCGGTCGAGCAGCAACTCGATCGCGCCGAAGAAATCCGCCAGCTCGTCATCGTCGATGTCGAAGGTCAGCTCGCGGTTGCGCAAGTCGGCGAGGCGCAGCATGCGGTCGGCATGATGCTCGCCCTTTCGCGTGAGGGTGACGGGCGAGCGGATCTGTTCGCGATCGACCATCTTGAGCTCGAGCAGCCGCTTCACCGATCGGCTGACCTGCGCCTTGTCGACGCCGACCGAGCTCGACAGCTCGGCAGGCACCAGCGGCCCCTTCGTGCGCAGCAGGAACAGGATCCGGCGGTCGAGCTCGACGAGGTCGAACTCGCGGGCGTAGGACAGCTCGGCGCTCTCGCGGGTCTTGTGCAGGAATTGCCACAACTCGCTCTGGAAAATCAGCGGCGCGGTG
Source organism: Croceibacterium sp. (assembly GCA_035494275.1). Classification (GTDB taxonomy): domain Bacteria; phylum Pseudomonadota; class Alphaproteobacteria; order Sphingomonadales; family Sphingomonadaceae; genus Croceibacterium_B. The sequence continues at coordinate 7,987 of DATJHD010000237.1, read as the reverse complement.
GCGCGGCCGGCGTCCTTGTGCGGCACCACCGGCGGTTCGAGGCCCTTGAGGACCAGCGCCAGCTGGGCCGTGAACGCTTCCGGCGGGGTCGCCGTGACCGGGCCGCCGCGCCGCGCCCGCGCCAGCGCGCCCAAGGTGAACGTCTCGACGAGGGCGAGCGCCTCGTCGGCCATGTTGCCGAGCGGTGCGAGCGGCTCCGGGCCCGGCCGGGCCGCAGCTGTCCCGTCCGCCGCCTCTCGCCACAGGGCAAGCGCGAACGCGCTCAACGTCGCCCGCCAGCGGTTGTGGAATTCGTCGGCGACGGGAGCCTCGCCCTTCGCATTGCTTCCCGCGGCGGCGCGCTTGGCCATCGGCACTCGTCTCTCCCCAGCCGTTACGGCCGTTTGAGCATGAGTAAATACAATTTGCGACAATTAACAGCCGTGTGTTCGAGGCTCGGTCACACGCCGCCACCGAGCGGCCGATCCTGCCGGGAGGCAGCCATCTGCATTATCAGACTTAATCAACCAATCATCACGTTGAAGATTCGGCAAAGCGATGCAGCTTGGCAACAGTCTGCGGCGCCGGCGCACCTCATGCGATAAAAATCGCCTCAATCCAGTTGGTTAGACGAAAGCTTGCGTGATGAAGCCGGATGAACGCTGTTGCTGGCGACGGCCGGATTTGTGCGAAAATTGCGCAAAACAGGCCGAATGCGCTCGTTTACGCCTGCTGCACCCCTAGACACTGTCAATCACGCGCCATATGACCCTCGCTTGACGGAGCCGGCCGACTCAATGAGCAGGCCCGTGGGGAGGAATCATGGCCGCAGGGCAAGTCGCATTGGGTTCGCCCATGACGGGAGTCCCGGCCTGCCATTCCTCGACAGTGGAATTATCGCCGGAGCGGTCCTGGGCTGCATCCGGCGCGTCGTAGCGAAGAAACGGTATCGGCCGCCCGGCCGCTGACCAACTTGTGTGAAGGGAGCTCGAAGTGAGGAGTTTGCAAACAACCCGCAACGCCGCGTTCAAGGCCGCTATGCTGGCCAGCGGCGCCGGCGTCATCGCCATGGCACAGCCTGCCTTTGCGCAGGCCAACGCCACGCCCGCTCCGGCACCGGCTGCGGCCAGCACGCCGACATGTGATCCAGCGATCGATCCGACCTGTGCGACCCCGAACGCCCCCAGCCAGGGCATCGTCGTCACCGGTTCGCGCATCGTCAAGAAGGACTACAATTCCAACAGCCCGTTGGTCACGGCCGACCAGGGCTTGCTGAACAACTCGTCCACCTCGTCGCTCGAGCAGAACCTCAACAAGCTGCCGCAGTTCGAACCGGCGAAGACCCCGGTCGGCATCAACGCGGGCGACATTCAGCCGACGGCGACGAACACGCCGGGCGCGGCGACGGTCGACCTTCGCGGCATCGGCTCGAACCGCAGCCTTGTGCTGATCGACGGCCGCCGTGCGACGCCGGGCAACGCCTCGGGCGTCGTCGACATCAACACGATTCCCTCGGCCGCGGTCGAGCGTGTCGAGATCATCTCGGGCGGCGCCTCGGCGACGTACGGCGCTGACGCGGTCGCCGGCGTGACGAACTTCATCCTGAAGAAGAACTTCCAGGGCGTGCAGCTCGACGGCCGCGTGGGCATCGACCAGCACGGCAATGGATTCAACTACGATGTGTCCGGCATCATTGGCTCCGATTTCGCGGACGGCCGTGGCAACGTCAGCCTGGCGATGTCGACCAACAAGCGCGAAGCCACGTTCAACCGTGACCTCAAGTGGTACCGCGACCTGTGGACCAACCCGAATGTCGGCGGCAGCGGCTTCTTCATTCCCGCACCGGGCTTCAGCACCGGCTTCAGCAATCTTCCGAGCGCCGCCGCCATGGCCGCGGTATTCCCGGGAGCCAGCCCGACCGTACCGACGGCCGGCGTGAACATCTATTTCAACAATGGGGTGGCGTTCACCGGCGACGCGTTCGCAAGTCGAGGAGGCACGGCGTTCTTCACGGGACCGACCGACGGTCGTCCCTACAAGAAGACCGCCGCCGGCACGATCGCCGCCAACGACGACTACCTGTACGCACAGCTGCCGCTCAACCGCTACAACATGCTGATGCGCGGCAACTACGAGATCAACGACTGGATCGGCGTGTTCGGCCAGGGCATGTTCAGCCACGTCCACACGCACACCGTCCAGGAGCCGGGCCCGATCGTCCAGGGGTGGGACGTGTTCATCGACCCCACCAAGTTGGACCAGGGTGAGCTGCCGCAGCAGATGTGGGACCTGCTCAACAGTCGGCCGAACCCGAACGCGCCGTTCCAGATGCACGCCCTGCTGCCGTTCCCGCGTGAGAACGACACCAATGTCGATACGTTCAACCTGACGGCCGGCTTCCAGGGCTCGATCCCGGGCTCCGACTGGACCTGGGAAGCGTTCGCCAGCCACGGCGAATCCTCGACCTACGCCATCCAGACCGGCATCGCCTCGCTGTCGCGCATTCGTGCGGTCATGGATTCCGGAAACTTCGGCCGGGGATTCAGCGCCAAGGGCAACGCGATCGACGGTGGCTTCGGCGCCTCGACCGCGACCTGCACCAGCGGCCTCAACTTCTTCAAACCGCCGGCGGGCGGCTTCTCGCAGGACTGCCTGGACGCGATCAACGCCAACCTGCAGAACCGCGTGAAGATGAAGCAGAGCATCTGGGAAGCGAACACCACCGGCTCGCTGTTCGACCTTCCGGCCGGCCCGCTGCAGGCGGCGCTCGGTGTCAGCTATCGCAGGCAGGACTTTACGTTCTTCAACGACACGCTGACGACCCAGGGCGAGTCCTTCCAGGACCAGGCGCTCGGCATCTATCCGAGCGGCAACGCCGCTGGTCATATCAACGTCAAGGAGCTCTACGGAGAGTTGTCGATTCCGATCATCAAGGACAGCTTCATCAGGGAGCTGAGCCTCGAGCTCGGTGGTCGTATCTCGGACTACAACACGACAGGAACCAGCTACACCTACAAGGCGCTGGGGAACTTCGCCCCGACCGACTGGATCCGCTTCCGCGGCGGCTACAACCGGGCGGAACGCGCACCGAACATCGGCGAGCTGTACCTTTCGGCGCAGCAGACGTTTGCCGTCAACACGGCCGGCGATCCCTGCTCGCTGGCGAACCCGCTATCGTTCTCGGCCAATCCGGCTAATGCCAACGGCACGGCCGTGCAGGCTGTCTGCGAAGTCCTGATGGACCAGACCGGCAGTCCGACCGCGAAGAACCAATACTATAGCGGCGTGCAGCCAAACGGGACGTTCGGGTTTGCGTTCCCGACCCTGGTCGGCAACGCCAGGCTGACGCCTGAAAAGGCCGACACTTGGACAGCGGGCGTCGTTATTTCGTCGCCGTTCAAGACTGCTGCGCTGTCGCGGCTGCGGCTCTCGGTCGACTGGTATCGCATCAGCGTGAAGAACGCGATCGGCCCGCAAACGGTCGCCATCGCGCTCCAGCAATGCTTCAATCCAGCGCTCAATCCGTTGGTGACTGGCGCCTCTTACCTGCCCGGCGTCGCCCCTCCGGCTGCCGGTTCGACCTGGGCGGGTCAGACTCCGAATGCTGCGGCAATTGCCGCGGCAGCCTCGCCCTTCTGCCAGAACGTACCGCGCAACCAGACTGGCCAGCTCGGCAACGTGTCGATCACCTACGTCAACAACGGCCGGTTCGAGACCTCGGGCATCGACGCCCAGCTCGACTGGAGCGCGGAGGTTGGGCCCGGCACGCTTAGCGCCAACGTGCTGTTCAACTACCTGATCGACTTCAAGTCAGCGCCGCTGCCGACGCTGCCCATGGTCGACTACCGGGGCACGCAGGGTACCGTCGAAAACGGCCTCAACGAAGCCGCCTACGACTACAGGCTGTTCGCCACCCTCGGCTACCACTGGGGACCGGCAACGCTTGGCCTGCAGTGGCAGCACCTACCGAGCATCAAGAACTCGTCATTCGCGACGTTCCCCGCCACCACGACCACCGGCGCGCCGTCGTACGACCTGTTCTCGCTCAACGGCAGCTACGCCGTCACGGACAATGTCACGCTCCGGGCCGGTGTGGACAACCTGTTCAACAAGGCTCCGCCGCTGACGGGTGTGAACACCGCCAACACGACTCCGGCCGCGAACGGCCAACTTATGGGCGGCTCCTTCAACGCCCAGTACTACGATGTCCTCGGCCGCCGGTTCTATATCGGCGCGAACATGAAGTTCTAAGCCGAGCGGCGAAAGCCGTACCGGATCGGGGCTCCTCCTTCGGGAGGGGCCCCTTTTCTTCGCGTTTCGTCGAGAGGCGCTTGGGACTCTGGACAAAACCCCGGCGGCTGACCAATGGCCGACTCGAAGGAGAGACGGCGCGATGAAAGACGTCAGCGGCAGGACCGCCTTCATCACCGGCGGCGCCAGCGGCATGGGCCTCGGCATGGCCAAGGCGTTCGCCGAAGCAGGGATGAAGGTGATCATCGCCGACATCCGCCAGGCCGCGCTCGACGAGGCGATGGAGGAATTTTCCGAGACCAACTTCAAGGTCCACCCGATCCGGCTCGACGTCAGCGACCGCGACGGCTGGGTGAAGGCGGCCGAGGAGGCCGAGCAGGTGTTCGGCCCGGTCCACGTCCTGTGCCTCAACGCGGGTGTCGGCATCGCCGGTCCGATGGCGACGAGCACTTACAAGGACTGGGACTTCAACATCGAGGTCAACATCTACGGCGCCGTCAACGGCCTTGTCACGTTCCTCCCCCGCATGCAGGCGCTCGACGAGCCGTGCCACATCGTCGCGACCAGCTCGACCGGCGGCTTTTCCGCCGTGGGCACGGCGGGACTTTACTGCACCGCCAAGTTCGCGATCACCGGGATGATGGAATCGCTTGCCACCGAGCTGCAGGGCACCAACATCGGCGTCTCGGTCTTCTTCCCGGGCCCGGTGCAGACCAACCTCGCCGCCACCACCGGCGAAGTCCGGCCCGATCACCTGAGGAACGAACCCAAGACCGACGTCGGGCCAGACGGGCGCCCTCCCCGCAGCTTCACCTTCGACCCTGGCGTGTTCATGACCAGGGAGGAAGTCGGCAAGCGCGTCCTGCGCGGCATCCGGCGCGGCGACCTCTTCATCATGACCCACCCGGAGTTCACCGCCGGCCTCAAGGCACGCAACGAGGCCTTGCTGCGCGCGCAGCCGGTCGAGCCGATCAATGAAGAACGCGCCGAGACGGTAAAGCTGTTCGGCACGCTGATGTACAACCCGATCTACGACACGCAGAAGGTCCTCGACGGGCCCGATCTTTCGGAGGTTTGAGACGATGGCAAAGGTAATCCGCGTCCATGAACTGGGCGGCCCCGAGGTTTTGCGGATCGAGGACCTCGACGTCGGCGATCCCGGCCCGGGCGAAGTGCGCATCAAGGTCGAGGCGGTCGGCCTCAATCGCGCCGAAGCCATGTACCGCGCAGGCCGCTATCCGGTGAAGCCGCAGCTGCCGACCCTGATCGGCTACGAAGGGGTCGGCACGATCGAGGCCGTCGGCCAAGGTGTCGCCGAGTACAAGGAAGGCGACCGCGTGTGCGTGCTGCCGATGATCCAGCAGGGCCAGTACGGCATCTGGGGCGAGCAGGCGATCGTGCCGGCGCGGATCCTCCTTCCCGCCCCGCGGGGCCTGTCGAACGCCGAAGCGGCCTCGATCTGGATGCAGTACATGACCGCGTTCGCCATCATCGAGGTGGCAGATGTCGGGATCGGCGACGGGGTGATCGTGCGGGCCGCGTCCTCGAGCGTCGGCATCGCCGCGATCCAGCTCGCCAACTGGGCCGGCGCGGTCTCCATCGCCGCCACGCGCACTCACGCCAAGTCGGACGCGCTGCGCGCGCAAGGCGCGGCCCATGTGGTGGCGACCGAGGAAGAGGATCTCGTCGAGCGCGTGATGGAGATCACCGGCGGCAAGGGCGCCTATGTCGCGTTCGATCCGGTGGGTGGACCCTACGTCGAGACGCTGGCGATGGCGCTGCGCCCGCGGGGGATCCTGTTCGTTTACGGCGGTCTCAGCGAGCAGCCGACCCCCTACCCGCATTGGCCGATGGCGTTCAAGGGATGCTCGATGCGCGGCTGGGTCGCGAGCGAGATCTGGAACCATCCGCACCGCTTCGATCGCGCGAGGGACACGATCCTCGCCGGGCTGGCGGACGGTCATCTCAAGCCGGTGATCGCCAAGGAATTCAAGGGCCTGGAGGCGCTTCGGACGGCCAACGAGTTCCTCGAATCGAACGAGCAGATCGGGAAGGTCGTCGTGACGTTCTGAGCGCTACGGCACCGCCGGCACGCCCTGTCCCTCGTGCGCCTGCTGCTGCGCCTTGGCCGAGGCGTACATCTGCTCGATCAGGGAATCGAGCCGGTCGATGCGGTCTTCTATCGCCTTTCGCACAGCACTGCCTTCCGGCGCACGCTTCGCCGCCTCGGTCCACAGTCCGCGCGTTTCGCTGAAGCGGCCCTGGTTCAGCTGGGCAACGCCCATGAAGAACGGCACCGCCGGGCTGTCGGGAGCAGCCGCCTCGGCATGGCGATAGGCGAACTGCGCCGCGGGCGTCATGGCCCCGTCGGCCTGGGCGACGAGAACGTTGCCGAGCGCGAGCCAGGCCTCGCCGTCGTTCGGATTGTCGCGCACGGCGCCGAGCAACAACGTTGCGGCGTCGGTGTACTGGTCGTGCTGCGTGAAAGCGTCCGCGGTGATGAGCGCGTTCTGCCGCGCCTGGTCTTCCGGCAGCAGGGCGCGGCGCATCGCGACGAGGTTTTCGCCCTCGCCCGCGACGCGCGGCGCCGCTTCCTTGGGCGCGCCCGGCAGGCTCGGCGAACCTTGTACGGCATAGCCGGCGAGACCCAGGGCAAGCGCCGTCGCGGCAGTCGTCCATGCCGCCCTCGGCAGGCGGAAGGCGAACGCGACGAACGCGAAGGCGACTAGCGCAAGCCCGATGACCAGGATCCAGATCATCCGCGCGCCCTCAACCGCCGACGGACGACCAGCACCGCGGCCAACACCAGCAGCACCGGCACCACGAACAGCGGCCAAGTCGTGCTCGTCACACGGGGCTTGTAGCTGATATACTCGCCGTAGCGGCCGATCAGCCATCGGCGGATGTGCTCCGGGCTCTCGCCGGCGGCGATGCGCTGGCGGATTTCACTGCGCATGTCGCCGGCCATCGAGGCGTCGCTGTCGGCGATCGACTGGCCCTGGCAGGTGAGGCAACGCAGCGTCTCCATCAGCGCTTCCGCCTGGGCCTCGAGCTTCGGGTCGGGGAGCTGCTGGTAGGCGTAGGGCGCCGGCGGCATGGTGTCCTGCGCCAGGGCAGGCGCGGCGATCGCCAGCAAGGGGGCGACGATCCACCTCATCCCTGCGCGTCCTTCAGGCGAGCGAGCAGGTCGGGAATGTCCTCCGGGCGGACCATGCCGATGTGCTGGTGGCGGATCACGCCCCTGCCGTCGACGACGTAGGTTTCCGGCACCCCGGAGGACCCGATCAGGAACTGCAGCTGGCTGACCTTGTCCGCGCCGACGCGGCTGAACGGGTTGCCATAACGCTGGAAGAACGCGGCCAGGTCGTCGGGCTGGTCGCGCACCGCCACGCCGACGAGCGCAACGCCTTCGCGCTGCAGTTCGGCGAGCTGCGGCGCCTCGGCCGCGCACGGCACGCACCAACTGGCGAAGACGTTGACGAGGTGCGGCTTGCCGTCGGCGAGATCGGCGCTCGACAGGCCAGGGTTCTGATCGGTGGCCGCGGGAAGGGCGAACGAGGGGATCGGCTTTCCGACCATCGTGCTCGCCACCGTGTCGTCCTTCGGCCGCGACAATTGAAGGGCGAACAGGCCGACGAGCGCGAAGAACGCGACGAGGATCCACAAGCTCCAGCGAACGCCCTTCATGCCGTCGCCACCTCGGCACGGCGCACGGCAATCTTGCGCGTCGCAACTCGCCGGCGGACGTCGGCCGCGA